>NZ_JBWXVI010000009.1:0-2168 GCF_059900955.1 Fructilactobacillus sp. X8R2C1 | reverse complement strand
GTATTAAAGGTAAAGCCATCCGCAGGGTATCCGTCGGATACTAATTCATATCCTTGCGCTTCTAACTTAGCGATTTCGTCCTTCGTACTGTAATCGGCCTTGCTACCAAACTTACCGTTAACGGTATCACTAGTGATAAGGGCATTACCTTTATCCTGATCCACGTAATTAATGTGAACGACTTCATCGTTAGCGTTGTAGGTAACCGTGACACTTGAATCTGGTGTGTCGGCCGTTGCAGTTTCAGAACCAACACTTGCCTTATCTGGAGTGTATCCAGTAATGGTTGGGGAAACAATTGAACCGAAGACAGCGTTCGTTGAAGTCCAGTTACTGTAAGTTACCTTGCCTGTTACTTCATCAAAAGTAGCGGTTCTGTTGAACGTAACCGTTTCGATCCGATCCTCAGAGGCCTTGCTACCGTCAGCGTAAACGTAGTGAACCGTTCTAGTGATGGTCTTGGTCAAGTCGGTCTTGCTAGTACCATCAGGATATTTTGGTCCAGTTGGGTTGTTTGGATCCACTGGTTGTCCTGGGTTTCCTGGATTATCTGGAGTAACTTCCTTGGTCTTGTGTTTCAAAACAACCTTGAAGGTTGGGTTATCAGTATTGAAGGTGTAACCATCACCTGGGAAGCCATCGGATACAAGTTCATATCCTTGGGCTTCTAGTTTAGCGATTTCGTCCTTCGTACTGTAGTCCGACTTAGAACCGAATTTCCCGTTCAAGCCATCAGTATGAATAACCTTGTTACCATCGTCTTGGTCAATGTATTGAACTTGAGCCTTTTCATCGTTGGCATTGTAGGTAACGGTAACACTAGAGTTAGTTGCGTCAGGACCAATTGTTTCTGATCCAACACTTGCCTTATCTGGTGTGTAACCAGTAATTTTAGGTGAATCGATTTCACCAAAGACTGCGTTAGTTGAAGTCCAGTCACTGTATGTTACCTTGCCAGTAACCTCATCGAAGGTTGCGGTTCTGTTAAACGTAACTGTTTCAATGCGATCTTCTGAAGCTTTACTACCATCAGCATAAACGTAGTGAACCGTTCTCGTAATGTTCTTAGTCAGATCATTTACGCCGGTCCCATCTGGATATTTCGGTCCCGTTGGATTATTTGGATCAACTGGTTGTCCTGGTTGACCCGGATTGTCCGGTGTAACCGTCTTAGTTTTATGTTTCAAAACAACGGTAAAGGTTGGATTGTCAGTGTTGAAAGTAAAGCCATCAGCAGGGTATCCGTCGGATACCAACTCGTAGCCCCGAGCTTCTAAAGTGGCAATTTCATTTTTGGTTGAGTAACCAGACTTACTACCAAACTTACCAGTTAAGTCATCACTGTGAAGAACGGCATTGCCGTTATCTTCGTCAACATAGTTAACCACTGCTTTTTGTTCGTTAGCATTATACGTAACGGTAACACTTCCGTCAGGTGTATCAGCGGTGGCAGTTTCAGAACTAACACTAGCTTTATCTGGAGTGTAACCAGTAATTTCAGGCGAATTGATTTCACCAAAGACAGCGTTCGTTGAAGTCCAGTCACCGTAACTAATAATCTTGCCGGTAACTTGGTCGAAGGTTGCCGTTCTTGTAAACGTAACCGTTTCAACTTTGTCATCGGAAGCTTTACTACCGTCAGCGTAAACGTAGTGCACCGTTCTGGTAATGGTCTTAGTCAGGTCATTTACACCAGTTCCATTAGGATAATGAGGTCCATCTGGATTATTTGGATCCACTGGTTGACCTGGTTGACCCGGATTATCTGGTGTAACCGTCTTAGTCTTGTGTTTAAAGATAACTTTGAAAGTTGGGTTGTCGGTATTAAATTCGTACCCATTTGGATAACCGTCAGTGACTAGTTCGTAACCTTGGGCCTCTAAGCTGGCAATTTCGTTCTTTGTACTGTAGTCCGACTTAGAACCGAACTTACCGTTTAAATTGTCAGTTTTAATAACCCGGTTGTTGTCATCTTGATCAATGTACTGAACGTGAGCCTGTTCATCGTTAGCAGTGTAGGTAACCGTATCAATTGAATTCTCTGAATTAGGGGAAGTGGTGAGTGAACCAACAGTTGCTTTATCAGGAGTATATCCCGTAATTTCAGGAGATTTGATTGAACCAAAGACCGCATTCTTAGTAGTCCAGTCGCCGTAACTGATAATCTT
>NZ_JBWXVI010000008.1:0-3080 GCF_059900955.1 Fructilactobacillus sp. X8R2C1 | reverse complement strand
GAGTTGGTATCCGACGGATACCCTGCTGATGGCTTTACTTTCAACACTGACAATCCAACCTTTACCGTTGTTTTGAAGCATAAGACTAAGACGGTTACACCGGATAACCCTGGTCAACCGGGACAACCAGTTGATCCAAATAACCCAACTGGACCAAAGTACCCAGACGGAACTGGTGTAAATGATCTGACTAAGAACATTACGAGAACGGTGCACTACGTTTACGCTGACGGTAGTAAAGCTTCCGATGACAAAGTTGAAACCGTCACGTTCACAAGAACAGCAACTTTTGACGAAGTAACTGGTAAGTTAACTTACAGTGACTGGACTTCAACTAACGCTGTCTTTGGACAAGTTGATTCTCCAGCAATCACGGGCTACACTCCAGATAAAGCAAGTGTTGGTTCCGAAACTACCACAGCCGACACGCCAGACGGATCTGTAACCGTTACCTACAATGCCAATGAAGAACAGGCTCGTGTTCAATACATTGACCAAGACGACGGCAACCGAGTTATTAAAACTGACAGCTTAAACGGTAAGTTTGGTTCTAAGTCGGATTACTCTACTAAGGCTGAAATTGCTGATTTAGAAAGTCAGGGTTACGAGTTAGTCACTGACGGTTATCCAAATGGGTACGAATTTAATACCGACAACCCAACTTTCAAAGTTGTCTTTAAGCACAAGACCAAGACGGTTACACCGGATAACCCTGGTCAACCGGGACAACCAGTTGATCCAAATAATCCAACTGGACCAAAATACCCAGATGGAACTGGTGTAAATGATCTGACTAAGAACATTACGAGAACGATTCACTACGTCTATGCTGATGGCAGCAAAGCTTCCGATGACAAAGTTGAGACCGTTACCTACACTCGAACGGCAACCTTCGACCAGGTTACCGGCAAGATTATCAGTTACGGCGACTGGACTACTAAGAATGCGGTCTTTGGTTCAATCAAATCTCCTGAAATTACGGGATACACTCCTGATAAAGCAACTGTTGGTTCACTCACCACTTCCCCTAATTCAGAGAATTCAACTGATACGGTTACCTACACTGCTAACGATGAACAGGCCCACGTTCAGTACATTGATCAAGATGACAACAACCGGGTTATCACGACTGATAACTTAACTGGTAAATTTGGTTCTAAGTCAGACTACAGTACGAAAGATGAAATCGCTAAACTAGAAGCTCAAGGTTACGAATTAGTCACTGACGGTTATCCAAATGGGTATGAATTTAATACCGACAACCCAACTTTCAAAGTTATCTTTAAGCATAAGACCAAGACGGTTACGCCGGACAACCCTGGCAACCCAGGACAACCAGTGGATCCAAATAATCCAGATGGACCTCATTATCCTAATGGAACTGGTGTAAATGACCTGACTAAGAACATTACCAGAACGATTCACTACGTCTATGCTGATGGCAGCAAAGCTTCCGATGACAAAGTTGAAACGGTTACGTTTACAAGAACGGCAACTTTCGACCAAGTTACTGGCAAGATTATCAGCTACGGCGACTGGACTACTAAGAATGCGGTCTTTAGCTCAATTGATTCACCAGCCATTACGGGCTACACCCCTGATAAAGCTAGTGTTAGTTCTGAAACTGCCACCGCTGATACACCTGACGGAAGTGTTACCGTTACGTACAATGCCAACGAACAAAAGGCGTTAGTTAATTACGTTGACCAAGATGATAATAACAATGTTATTCATTTTGATGACCTAAACGGTAAGTTCGGTACCAAGGCTAACTACAGTACTAAAGATGAGATTGCCAAGTTAGAAGCTCAGGGCTACGAGCTAGTATCCGACGGATACCCTGCTGATGGCTTTACTTTCAACACTGACAATCCAACCTTTACCGTTGTTTTGAAACACAAGATGAAGACGGTTACGCCAGATAATCCGGGACAACCAGGTCAACCAGTTGATCCAAATAACCCAACTGGACCGAAGTACCCAGATGGAACTAGTGTAAATGATCTGACTAAGAACATTACAAGAACCATCCACTACGTTTACGCTGATGGTAGTAAAGCTGCTGACGATCAAGTTGAGACAGTTACCTACACTCGAACTGCAACCTTTGATCAAGTAACTGGCAAGATCATTAGTTATGGTGACTGGACTACTAAGAATGCTGTCTTTAGCTCAATTGATTCACCAGCCATTACGGGATATACTCCTGATAAAGCGACGGTTGGTTCCGAAACTGCCACTGCTGACACACCGGACGGAAGTGTTACTGTTACCTACAATGCCAACGATGAAAAGGCTCAAGTTGAGTACATCGACCAAGACAATGGTAACGAGGTTATTCATACTGATGGCTTGAACGGGAAATTCGGTTCTAAGTCTGATTACAGTACGAAGGACGAAATCGCTAAACTAGAAGCTCAAGGATATGAACTTGTATCCGATGGCTTCCCAGGTGATGGTTACACCTTCAATACTGATAACCCAACCTTCAAGGTTGTGCTAAAACACAAGACCAAGGAAGTTACTCCAGATAATCCAGGAAACCCAGGACAACCAGTGGATCCAAACAACCCAACGGGACCAAAATATCCTGATGGTACTAGCAAGACGGACTTGACCAAGACCATTACTAGAACCGTGCATTATGTATATGCTGACGGTAGCAAGGCTTCAGAAGACCGCATCGAAACCGTTACGTTCAACAGAACGGCCACCTTTGATGAAGTAACGGGTAAGGTAACTTACAGTAACTGGACGTCAACGAACGCTGTCTTCGGTTCAATTGTTTCCCCAACCATTACGGGATACACTCCAGATAAGGCAAGTGTTGGTTCACAAACTGCCACGGCTGACACGCCAGATTCAAGTGTCACGGTTACCTACAATGCTAACGATGAAGTCGTTCACATTAACTATGTTGATCAGGATAAAGGCAATGCCCTTATCACTAGTGATACCGTTAACGGTAAGTTTGGTAGCAAGGCTAACTACAGTACGAAAGATGAAATCGCTAAGTTAGAAGCGCAAGGATATGAATTAGTATCCGACGGATACCCTGCGGATGGCTTTACCTTTAATAC
>NZ_JBWXVI010000007.1:0-3257 GCF_059900955.1 Fructilactobacillus sp. X8R2C1 | reverse complement strand
ACTTTGTTCTTTGAAAACTAGATAATATTATTTTCTGTATTAATTATATTTTAATTATAATTTTAACCGAGAAATAACCACTACGTTATTTGAGTTTTTTAAAATAGTTTAAATCGCAAATACTCAATAACTTACATCACGAAGTGATGCAGGTTAAGTTATTAAGGGCGCATGGTGAATGCCTTGGTACTAGGAGCCGATGAAGGACGGAACTAACACCGATATGCTTCGGGGAGCTGTACGTAAGCTTTGATCCGGAGATTTCCGAATGGGGAAACCCAATCATCTTAGTCGATGATTGCACGACAGTGAATTCATAGCTGCCGTGCGGTAGACGCGGGGAACTGAAACATCTAAGTACCCGCAGGAGTAGAAAAAAATTTCGATTCCCTCAGTAGCGGCGAGCGAACGGGGAACAGCCCAAACCGATCAGTTTACTGGTCGGGGTTGTAGGACTGAACATTTGAGTTACAAAAGAATCTGATAGTCGAATCAGTTGGGAAGCTGAGCCATAGATGGTGATAGCCCAGTAGACGAAATCAGGTTCCCTCAGTTCAGGATCCTGAGTACGGCGACACACGTGAAACGTCGTCGGAAGCCGGGAGGACCATCTCCCAAGGCTAAATACTACCTAGTGACCGATAGTGAACCAGTACCGTGAGGGAAAGGTGAAAAGCACCCCGGAAGGGGAGTGAAATAGTTCCTGCAACCATGTGCCTACAAGCAGTTAGAGCCCGTTTAAGGGTGATAGCGTGCCTCTTGTAGAATGAACCGGCGAGTTATAGTTGCATGCAAGGTTAAGTTGAAAAAGCGGAGCCGAAGCGAAAGCGAGTCTGAATAGGGCGTTGAAGTATGTTGCCATAGACCCGAAACCAGGTGATCTATCCATGTCCAGGATGAAAGTGCGGTAATACGCACCGGAGGTCCGAACCCGTGTACGTTGAAAAGTGCTGGGATGAGGTGTGGATAGCGGTGAAATTCCAAACGAACTTGGAGATAGCTGGTTCTCTCCGAAATAGCTTTAGGGTTAGCCTCGGATTTAGAATCATGGAGGTAGAGCCACTGTTTGGACAAGGGGTCCGTCTTGGATTACTAAGTTCAGATAAACTCCGAATACCATTGATTTATATCCGGGAGTCAGACGATGAGTGATAAGATCCATCGTCGAAAGGGGAACAGCCCAGACCGCCAGTTAAGGTCCCTAAATATATGCTAAGTGGAAAAGGCAGTGGAGTTGCATAGACAACTAGGATGTTGGCTCAGAAGCAGCCACCATTTAAAGAGTGCGTAATAGCTCACTAGTCGAGTGATTCTGCGCCGAAAATTTACCGGGGCTAAGCATATTACCGAGACTGCGGACGCGACTTTGTCGCGTGATAGGAGAGCGTTCTAAGGGCAATGAAGCTAGACCGTAAGGACTAGTGGAGCGCTTAGAAGTGAGAATGCCGGTATGAGTAGCGAAAAATCAGTGAGAATCTGATTCACCGAATGACTAAGGTTTCCTGGGGAAGGCTCGTCCACCCAGGGTTAGTCGGGACCTAAGTCGAGGCCGAGAGGCGTAGACGATGGATAACAGGTTGAGATTCCTGTACTAGTTATTAACGTTTGAGTGATGGAGGAACGCAGAAGGCTAAGTTGTGCATCCTGATGGAGATGGATGTTCAAGTCGTAAGTCAGGTCAAGAGAGAAATGCTTTTGATCGAGTTGACAAGCGACGATGAGGACCGAAATTATAGTAGGGAAGCAACTGATGTCACGCTGCCGAGAAAAGCTTCTAGCGAGTTAATAACTACCCGTACCGCAAACCGACACAGGTAGTCGAGGAGAGTATCCTCAGGTGAGCGAGAGAACTCTCGTTAAGGAACTCGGCAAAATGACCCCGTAACTTCGGAAGAAGGGGTGCTGTCCTAACGGACAGCCGCAGTGAAGAGGCCCAGACGACTGTTTATCAAAAACACAGGTTTCTGCAAAATCGTAAGATGACGTATAGGGGCTGACGCCTGCCCGGTGCTGGAAGGTTAAGTGGAAGAGTTAGCTTCGGCGAAGCTCCGAAATGAAGCCCCAGTAAACGGCGGCCGTAACTATAACGGTCCTAAGGTAGCGAAATTCCTTGTCGGGTAAGTTCCGACCCGCACGAAAGGCGTAACGATCTGGGCACTGTCTCAACGAGAGACTCGGTGAAATTAAGATACCTGTGAAGAAGCAGGTTACCCGCGACAGGACGGAAAGACCCCATGGAGCTTTACTGTAGCTTGATATTGGGTGTTTGCACAGCTTGTACAGGATAGGTAGGAGCCATTGAAACCGGAGCGCTAGCTTCGGCGGAGGCGTCATTGGGATACTACCCTTGCTATGTGAACACTCTAACCCTGAGCACTCAACGTGCTCGGAGACAGTGTCTGGTTGGCAGTTTGACTGGGGCGGTCGCCTCCTAAATAGTAACGGAGGCGCCCAAAGGTTCCCTCAGAATGGTTGGAAATCATTCAAAGAGTGTAAAGGCAGAAGGGAGCTTGACTGCGAGACATACAGGTCGAGCAGGGACGAAAGTCGGGCTTAGTGATCCGGTGGTACCATATGGAAGGGCCATCGCTCAACGGATAAAAGCTACCCTGGGGATAACAGGCTTATCTCCCCCAAGAGTTCACATCGACGGGGAGGTTTGGCACCTCGATGTCGGCTCATCGCATCCTGGGGCTGTAGTTGGTCCCAAGGGTTGGGCTGTTCGCCCATTAAAGCGGTACGCGAGCTGGGTTCAGAACGTCGTGAGACAGTTCGGTCCCTATCCGTCGCGGGCGCAGGAAATTTGAGAGGAGCTATCCCTAGTACGAGAGGACCGGGATGGACATACCGCTGGTGTACCAGTTGCGCCGCCAGGCGCACAGCTGGGTAGCTATGTATGGATGAGATAAACGCTGAAAGCATCTAAGTGTGAAACTCGCCTCGAGATGAGATTTCCCATTCCTTTATGGAAGTAAGACCCCTGAAAGATGATCAGGTAGATAGGTTAGAAGTGGAAGCGTAGTGATACGTGAAGCGGACTAATACTAATCGGTCGAGGACTTAACCAAGCAAAAAGAAGTGGAAGTTAATCGGGCAGAGAAGATATTATCTAGTTTTGAGAGAACGAAGTTCTTTCTAAGTGTGGTGGCGAAAGCCTGAAGGATACACCTGTTCCCATGCCGAACACAGAAGTTAAGCTTCAGCACGCCAAGAGTAGTTGGGGGATCGCCCCCTGCAAGGGTAGGACGTTGCCACGC
>NZ_JBWXVI010000006.1:0-75391 GCF_059900955.1 Fructilactobacillus sp. X8R2C1 | reverse complement strand
TTATTCCGGCATAGCTCAGTTGGTAGAGCACCTGACTGTTAATCAGGTTGTCGACGGTTCGAGCCCGCCTGCCGGAGCTATGTCTGAGTGCTAACAACAATTGCCGTTAGCACTTTTAATTTATCGTCATTTTGCCGGCTTAGCTCAGCTGGTAGAGCATCGGTATCGTAAACCGAGGGTCACAGGTTCAAGTCCTGCAGCCGGCATAAATTTTTTATTCATTCTTAATGATGATTAAATTTTTGGCATAGCAAATAACGGGTGAATAGAATCTAATGGTGTGCTTGAATATGCACATACATACATGAAGACACAAGAATTTATTTCTTGTGTCTTTTTTTATATTGCAAGTTTTATGTTAAACTTGGATCAGTGTTACATTTCATAACATAGGTTATTGACGCTTATATCAATAACGAATAGAATGGTGTCATATCAAGGAGATATGCGTATGAGTGAAAAAGTACTGAGGAAATCTTTAGCGGTTCTGCCAATGGGAACGGTTATGAAGCTTACTTCCTTATCATCCAGACAAATAAGGTATTACGATGATCATGGTCTTGTTCATTCTAAACGAACATCAGGAAACCGACGTTTGTATTCATTAGATAATGTGGACCAAATTCTTGAGATTCACAACTATCTTATTGAAGGAATGACAATTGCTCAGGTTAAAAGAGTATTTGAGAAACAACGTCGTCGAAAACTTTTACATAGTGGTGATAAATCACTTAGTGATGAAGATGTCCGCGAATACTTGAAAGACGATATTTTAAAAGCTGGACGCTTGTATGATGATTCTGATTTAAAGCAACAGGGTAAGTATTTAAAATAAGGAGACTACTTATGGTACATGATTATACAAAAGACGACATTCGCCAAATGGTAAAAGATGAAGACGTCCGATTTATTCGACTAATGTTTACTGACTTGATGGGCAGCATCAAAAATGTTGAGGTACCCGTTAACCAACTAAACAAGGTTTTAGATGGTAAGATTATGTTTGATGGATCTTCAATTGATGGTTTCGTACGCATTGAGGAAAGTGATATGTACCTGATCCCTGATCTTTCAACGTGGATGGTCTTCCCATGGGGTGACGAACACGGTAAGGTTGCTCGTCTGACATGTAGTGTTCATACATCAGATGGCGAGGTGTTCGTTGGTGATCCAAGAAATAATTTAATGCGTGTTCTGGATGAAATGAAAGAAATGGGCTTTTCTAACTTTAACATTGGCCCAGAACCTGAATTCTTCTTGTTCAAAATGGACGATAAGGGTAATCCAACCACTGAATTGAATGATCACGGAAGTTACTTTGATTTGGCACCAATGGATTTGGCAGCCAATATTCGTCGTGATATGGTTCTTGAATTAGAAAATATGGGCTTTCGAGTTGAGGCTTCTCACCATGAAGTAGCATCTGGACAACATGAAATTGATTTTCAGTACGACAACGCCGTGGTTACGGCAGATCATATTCAAACCTTTAAGTTAGTTGTAAAAACAGTTGCTAGAAAGTATGGATTATATGCCACTTTCATGCCAAAGCCACTGAATGGTATCAATGGATCTGGGATGCACATCAACATGTCATTGTTTGATAAAAATGGTGACAACGTCTTTTATGATAAAGATGGTGACCTGGAATTATCACAAACAGCTTACTACTTCTTAGGAGGACTTTTGAAGCACGCTAAAGCATTAACTGCTGTATGTAACCCAATCGTTAACTCCTACAAGCGACTAGTTCCTGGCTTTGAGGCACCGGTCTATGTGGCATGGTCGGCATCTAACCGTTCACCATTAGTTAGAGTTCCTGCTAGCCGTGGTCTTAGCACCCGCCTTGAACTTCGAAGTGTTGATCCTTCAGCTAACCCATACTTAGCAATTGCATCAATTCTTGAAGCTGGTTTAGATGGTATTAAAAACAAAATCGAACCAGGTGAACCAATTGACCGTAATATCTATCATATGGATGGCAAGGAACGAAAATTAGATCATATTGAAAACTTACCTTCCACCCTTCATAATGCGCTTAAAGCATATGAAGCTGATCCACTTATGAAGAAAGCCATGGGACCTCACATGTATCAAAATTACTTGGATGCAAAGAACATGGAATGGAATGCTTACAGACAAAACGTTTCTCAATGGGAACGCGACAGATACCTAGATATGCTATAAAAAAACACCAACAGAGCGTTGGTGTGATTAAGGAATTACTTTTTAAGCAGTTTAACAATTTCAGCTAGATATTGATCAGTAAGGCTCGGTTCTTGAGCCTTCTTTTCTTGCTTTTTTTGATTTTTATTAGTTAATTTGTTGATAAATTTGACCAATAAAAAGACGATGAAAGCAATCAGCAGGAAATTGATGACTGAGTTTAGAAATAAGCCATATTTTATCTTTGCTTTTCCAACGGTGATGGCAAGTGATGAAAGATCGATTTTTCCTAAGAACAGTCCAATAAACGGGTTAAAAATGTTATTAACCAATGAAGTCACGATCGAAGTGAAGGCAGACCCGATGATAATTCCGACGGCCATGTCAACCACATTCCCTCGTGATATAAATTCTTTAAATTCCTTGAACAATGTATTATCCACTTCCTTTTCCTTGATAATCACTATTCTAACAAACTTTTTGTCGAGATATGATTGTAAATGAAAATCAAGAATGGTATTATTTCTGATAATTGTTAAAAGATTGACAGGAGGAGATTTTATGAACGGACAAGGCGAGAAGAGTCTCGACCATGCGTTCTTTGGGCAACCAAAAGGGTTGCAAACACTGTTCTTCACTGAAATGTGGGAACGATTCAGTTACTACGGGATGCGTGCAATTCTTTTATACTACATGTATTTCTCAGTCGCCAAGGGTGGATTAGGATTTTCTCCAACCACTGCAGCTTCAGTTATGGCAATTTACGGTTCACTAGTATTTCTAACGTCGGTGTTAGGTGGTTATCTAAGTGATCGTGTCTGGGGTAGTCGAAAGACCGTTCTGTATGGTGGAATTTTAATTATGTTTGGGCACGTGGTACTGTCGTTACCATTTGGTGCCGGAGCGCTATTTATTTCCATTGTCTTAATCACCGTTGGTACTGGACTATTGAAACCAAATGTTTCAGAAATGGTTGGTGCCTTGTATGGTGAAAATGATCCAAGACGTGATACAGGATTTACCATTTTTGTTTTCGGTATTAATCTAGGATCTTTCATTGCTCCAATCTTAGTTGGGACCGTTGGAATGGACTTTAATTTCCATGCTGGTTTCTCACTTGCCGCTATCGGAATGTTCTTTGCTTTAATTTACTACTACTTCAGTGGTAAAAAGACTTTGAGTATCGATGGCTTATATCCAAGTGATCCCTTAGAACCAGACGATTTGAATCGTTTAGTTCTTGAGATTATTGGTGGTTTAGCTGTATTTGCCGTTATTATCGCGGGGATGTGGTACTTTAAAGTTTTGAGTATTGATAACTTTGTTCTACTATTGAGTATCATCGCAATTTTAACCCCAATTATTTACTTCGTTGTTATTTTGAGAAGTAAGAAGGTTACTAAGACAGAACATTCACGGGTTCTTGCCTATATTCCATTGTTTATCGCTGCTGCGGTATTCTGGGCCATTGAGGAACAGGGCTCCGTTGTTTTGGCTTTGTTTGCTGAAAATCAAACTAACAATAACCTTGGATTTTTGCACATTAATGCTACTTGGTATCAGTCACTTAATCCATTGTTCATTATGCTGTACACACCACTGTTCGCATTCTTATGGACATATCTGGCTAAAAGAAAAGAAGAGCCCAGCTCCCCAGTTAAGTTTACGTGGGGAATGTTTTTCGCTGGATTTTCGTACTTATTTATGATGGTTCCAATTTTCCTATTTGGTTCATCAGCTAAAGTTAGCCCACTATGGCTAATTGGTAGTTGGGCCATTGTTGAAATTGCCGAAATGTTGATTTCACCAATTGGGCTTTCCGTTACCACCAAACTTGCTCCGAAAGCATTTGAATCACAGATGATGAGTATGTGGTTCTTAGCGGATGCTGCTGGTCAGGCGGTTAACTCACAAATCGTTAAGTTCTACACTCCAGGACACGAAATCGCGTACTTTGGAATCGTTGGACTTGTAGCCATCTTGTTTGGAATTGTCTTATTATTGATGATCAAACCAGTTAAAAAACTGATGGATGGAGTAAATTAAAATCACTATAATGAAAGGCGCTGTAAAGTTAGCGCCTTTTATTTTTTGAAAAAAAGTATTGACTAACATCATGATCCCGTGTAATATAATAAACGTTGATTCGTTACTACGAATTACTCATTTATTATGGAGGGGTAGCGAAGTCTGGCTAAACGCGGCGGACTGTAAATCCGCTCCTTCGGGTTCGGTGGTTCGAATCCACTCCCCTCCATTGATTCTTGGGCTATAGCCAAGTGGTAAGGCAACAGGTTTTGATCCTGTGATGCGCTGGTTCGAACCCAGCTAGCCCAATACTAATTATTGGTGTAAAATCGACTAACAAATGTTAGTCGATTTTTTTATGCCAAGGTAGGAGTAATTATGACAGTACCTGTTTATATTAAAATTCATGATGATATTAAGAGTAAGATCGAAGACGGAAGCTGGAAAGTGGGAACCCGGATTCCATCTGAAAGAAAACTATCCGAACAGTACGGAGTAAGTCGGATGACGTTCAGGCAAGCTGTTCAAGCGCTCGTTGAGGATGGAATATTAAAACGGATTGCCGGCTCAGGAACGTACGTTACTAACCAAAAGGTTCAAGAAAAGATGTCCGGAGTAACCAGCTTTACTAACATTATGCTGGCTCAAGGAAAAAAGCCATCCACCAAAACCTTGTCATATAAGATTGTTGAGCCCACCTTTAAGGAAGCCTCCGTCTTGGGGCTGAGTCAGGATGATCGGGTTTTGCGGATGAATCGGATTCGCTATGGGGACGACATTCCAATTTGCTATGAAGTGGCAGCTGTTAATGCATCGATGGTCGAAGGGTTAAGTGAAGAAGACGTTTCTAGCTCCCTGTATCGTTCTTTAGAGGACAAGAAGGGACTTCGTCCAAGAAGCGCGAAGCAATTTATTTCGGCGATTTTAGCGACTGATCGGATTGCTGATTTACTGGATATTGAGGTTAAGGCACCCATTCTTAAGCTAAAACAGATATCTTATCTTCAAAATCAGCAACCATTTGAGTTTGTTCAGGCTCAGTACGCTGCTGAGCGATTTGAGTTTTACCTAAATAAATAAAAAAGAGCCCTACTAACGAGGGCTCGTAAAGTTGGATGAGATCACTTCTCATCCTTTTTTTGTTTTCTAACTAAATTTAAAAATTCAGGAATGGCTAGCATTCGTTTAAAACGGGTGGGTTCTTTAAAAAGGCGATAAAGCCATTCGATGTGATGATTAATCCAGAATTCAGGAGCTCTCTTGACGTGTCCAGCTAAAACGTCAAAGCTGCCTCCAACCCCAATCCACAGCCCGTTATTTTTGGCTCGATATTTTGCTATGAATTCTTCTTGGCTAGGGAAACCGGTCGCAACAAAAATCATGTCAATGTCGTTGTTTTCGATGTTGTTAATGATGGGAGAGTCGTTTTTAAAATAGCCGTCCTGCATCCCAACAATCTTTAAATGCGGATAGTTGACGGTTAAGACCTTTCGTAAATCAAATACGACATCGGGCTTGGCTCCCAGAAAATAAGCTGACTTGTTATTTTGGTTTCCCCAAGTTAACAGTGCTTTAAAAATGTCATAACCGGTGATTCGTTCTGACATTGGGTCATTTAGCATTTTGGCACCCTTGATAATGCCAATCCCATCTGGCACGACGTAAGTGGCGCTTTTTAAAACTTTTTGGTAGTGAGGATGACGATCAGCATAAACTACGATTTCTGGATTGGCGGTTACCACAAACGTGTTTTGGTGGTCGTCTATTTGGGATTCAATCACCTGCATAAATTCGGTGAAAGTCGCGTTAATAAAGGGAATAGAAGCGATGTTGGTGGTCGGGAATTTGTGCGTCATTTGTTAGCCTTCTTTTTGGTTATTATGTGATATAATGTGCAACGAGTAACAACAATAGTTTAGCCTGAAATGGCTAGAGGAGATTAAAGATGTCAACATTACAAAGTCCTAATAATTTAACTTTACACACTGACTATTATGAAATCAATATGATGGCAACTTATTTTGAAAAACATATGCAAAATCGTCATGCTGTATTTGAAGTTTTTTTTAGAGACATGCCCTTTGGAAATGGATATGCCGTCTTTGCAGGATTAAAACACATTATTGAATATATCAACAACCTTAACTTCACTGATGAGGACATTAAATATTTAAAGTCAATTAGCGATTATTCCGATGAATTTTTAGATTATCTTCGTAACTTTAAGTTTACTGGGACAATTCGTTCTGCTGTTGAGGGTGATTTAGTTTATAACAACGAGCCCATTGTTCAAGTTGAAGGAACGATTGCGGAATGTCAATTAGTTGAGACCGCTATTTTGAACATGGTGAACTATCAGACTTTAATCGCTACTAAAGCGGCCCGAATTCGAATGGTGGCTGGAAATAATCCTTTAATGGAGTTTGGTAGTCGTCGGGCCCAAGAGGTTGATGCAGCGCTGTGGGGAACCAGAGCGGCATACATTGGTGGGTTTAATGCGACTTCCAATGTGTTAGCCGGTAAGGAATTTGGCATTCCTGTCAGCGGAACGATGGCGCACTCTTTGATTGAATCATTTGGAAATGACTATGATGCATTTATGGCATACGCCCAAACTCATAAGAACTGTACTTTTCTGTTAGACACCTTTGATACCATTAAAAGTGGGGTCCCAAATGCAATTCGAGTTGCAAAAGAAATGGGCGACAAGATTAACTTTCAAGGTGTCAGAATTGATTCCGGTGATATGGCGTACTTATCAAAAAGAGTTAGAGAAATGCTGGATGAAGCTGGCTTTAAGGATGTTCAAATTGTGGCTTCCAACGACCTTGATGAATACACCATTAGTAGTTTGAAGATGCAAAATGCCAAAATCGACTCTTGGGGAGTTGGGACCAAGCTAATTACGGCTTTTGACCAACCCGCACTTGGTGCGGTTTACAAGTTGGTCTCGGTTGAAGATGAACAGGGTCACATGGTCGATACCATTAAACTTTCCAATAACGCCGAAAAGGTTTCAACTCCGGGTAAGAAGCAAGTTTGGCGGATTACTGAAAAAGACGACGGTAAGTCTGAGGGAGATTACATCACACTTGATGGTGAAGATCCACGTGAACAGTCTTCCGTGTACATGTTCCATCCGCATTTCACTTACATTAACAAGACTATTACCAATTTTAATGCTCAACCGCTCTTACAGGATATCTTTAAAGATGGAAAGCAGGTATATCAAATGCCGACGTTAGAGGCTACTAAACAGCATGCGACCGATTCTTTGAAAGCACTCTGGCCAGAGTACAAGCGTCAGTTAAATCCACAAGATTACCCAGTTGATCTTTCTAAGAAATTATGGGACCACAAGATGAGTTTGATTAATGAAATTCATAATGGGGTTGAGCAAAAATTAGAGTAGGTGAATAGTAATGGATGAGAAACAAAAACGACTGCAAAAACAGATTATTAATGCTTTAAGGGTTCAGCCAAAGATCGATCCTGAAACAGAAATTAGACGTAGTGTTGATTTTATTAAGGATTACGTTAAAAAGAATTCGTTCATTAAATCAGTAGTACTGGGAATTTCTGGTGGTCAAGATTCCACTTTGACGGGAAAATTGGCATCGATGGCAATGAATGAATTAAGGGAAGAAACGGGTGATACTGAATATCAGTTTATTGCGGTTCGCCTTCCTTATGGTGAACAAGCTGATGAATCGGATGCTATGGAAGCCATTGATTTTATGGATGCTGATCGGGTTGAACGCGTCAATATCAAGGGTTCAGTCGATTCGATGGTAAAAGCAGTTGAAGCTAACGGTGATGCTGTCTCTGATTTTAATAAGGGCAACGTTAAAGCTCGGACGCGGATGATCGCACAGTTCACCATTGCTGGTGCCAATCAAGGGATTGTACTTGGCACTGATCATGCCGCCGAGGCGGTGACTGGTTTTTACACTAAATTTGGTGACGGTGCCTCTGATATTGTTCCAATTTGGCGACTGGATAAACGACAAGGTCGTGCGCTTCTTAAGTACCTTGACGCACCTAAAAACCTTTACGAGAAAACCCCAACGGCGGATCTTGAAGATGATCGTCCAGCTCTTCCAGATGAAAAAGCACTTGGGGTTAGTTATAAAAATATTGATGACTTTTTAGAAGGCCAGGACATTAGTTCTAGTGCAGCTAATGTGATTGAAAATTGGTATTTGAAAACTCAACATAAGCGACACCTTCCCATTAATGTTTATGATACGTTTTGGAAATAAATTTGATTACAATAACTCCGTTAATTATTTAATGGAGTTTTTATTTGAAAGATTATGGTGAAAAAATGGAAAAAACTTTAATTGATCAAACTGCAAAAGCGTTACCACACATTTCGAAACGACAAATTCAACAAACCTTAGAAATGCTTGAGGATGGTAATACCGTTCCGTTTATTGCACGATACCGCAAAGAGAGAACCGGTAATTTGGATGAGGTTTCCATTCGGGAACTTGAGGATACTTACCAGCGTCTAGCAAAGCTGAGCCACCGAAAGGAAGAAGTGGTAAAAAAGATTGACGAAGAAGGCCAATTAACCAAGCAGTTAAAACAAGACATCTTAAATGCTGACAGTATTCAGATTGTGGAAGACTTGTATTTGCCATATAAGCAAAAACGAAAAACAAAGGCGATGGTTGCAAGGGAACAGGGATTAGAGCCACTTGCAACTGCAATTTTAAAGTTTCAAAATGAGCCATTAAAACAACTGGCAAAGTCCTTTATAGATGATGATCACGACGTTAGTTCCGTTAATGACGCTTTAGATGGAGCCCGTGAAATCATTACGGATGCCATTGGAAACAACGCTAAGTTTCGGGAATGGATTCGAAACTATACCTTAAAAAACGCTATGCTGGCGGCAAAGGTTAAGCCTAAAGGAAAGGTCAATGATGAAGGTGGCGTTTATGGTGATTACTACGATTTTAGTGAGCGAGCCAAAACGGTTCCGAGTTATCGGGTTTTAGCCATTAATCGTGGTGAAAAAGCAAAGGTATTGACCGTGAAACTAGATGTTGATGTTAATGCCATTATGCATTACATTGATTTTCATGTGGTTAGTAATCATAATGGTCCCGCAGTTGACTTTGTTAAAGACGCTTCAAAAGATGCTTATAAGCGCTTCATCGGTCCTGCCATCGAACGTGAAATTCGTTCCACTATGACTGAAGCCGCAGAAAATCATGCCATTGAAGTGTTTGGAAGAAATCTGTATCACCTGTTAATGCAGGCGCCAATCAAGGGTAAGGTGGTTCTTGGTTTTGACCCAGCGTACCGAACGGGATGCAAACTAGCGGTCATTGATGCAAACGGTAAATTCTTGGCAAAGGAAATTATTAAAGCTACTAAACCAGCAACGGAATCACAGCAAGCGCGAGCTAAAGAACAATTGATTGACCTGATTAAGAAGTATCACGTTCAAATGATTGCGATTGGTAACGGAACCGCGTCACGCGAATCGGAACAATTTGTAGCTGATGCAATTAAATCCATTGATTATCCGGTTCACTACGTAATTGTTAGTGAAGCTGGGGCATCAGTATATTCTGCTAGTAACAATGCGCGAAAAGAGTTTCCTAACCTTCATGTTGAGGAACGTTCAGCCATTAGTATTGGAAGACGACTACAGGATCCACTTTCTGAGTTGATTAAGATTGACCCCAAAGCGGTTGGGGTTGGTCAGTACCAGCATGATGTCTCTGAAAGTAACCTTGATGCCCAGTTGGATCGGGTGATTGAGACCGCCGTTAACCAAGTCGGGGTCAACTTGAACACCGCTAGTCCAAATCTACTTGAACACATCTCGGGATTAACTAAATCCACTTCACAAAATATTGTTGAATATCGAGATGAAAACGGTGCTTTTTCTAACCGTAATCAATTAAAAAAAGTTAAACGATTAGGACCAAAGGCTTTTGAACAATCAGTTGGATTTTTACGTATCATTAATGGCAAGAATCCATTGGACAATACTGATATTCATCCAGAAAGTTATCGGCAAGCCAAGGAAATCTTGTCAGCATTGAGACTTACAATTGATAATTTTAGTTCTGATGAAGGTCGAAAAAAACTTGAAAAAGCAAATGAAGTTGATTTATCACAATCACTATCAATTGATCAGCAGTTGGTCAAAGATATTTTAGCTAGTTTGAAAAATCCCGGACGTGACCAACGTGATACGATGGCGAAGCCGTTGCTTAAATCGGACGTCATGAAGATTGAAAACTTGAAATCGGGAATGAAATTACAGGGAACCGTTCGCAATGTTACGGATTTTGGTGCGTTTGTCGACATTGGGGTAAAACAGGATGGTCTCGTTCATATTTCAAAAATGAGTGATCGGTTTATATCGGATCCAGCAAAGCTTGTTTCTGTTGGTGACATTGTCGACGTGTGGGTGTTAAGTGTTGATTTAGATCGAAAACGAATTAAACTTTCCATGGTTGGTCCAGAATAGGAGCGAACTTATTTGCATGACGATGAATTACAGAAACTGGTCGAACAAATTTCATTGGAGTCATTTGGGAAACCATTTAAGCACCGCGCATATTTTAATGGTCGATTGAAAACCACGGGTGGTCGGTACCACCTTAAAGATCATGATATTGATATTAATCAAACGATGGCGAAGGGGATCTCTAGAGAAGAACTTGTGGGAATCATTAAACACGAACTCGTTCATTATCATCTTCATTTAGCAGGGTATTCCGCTAATCATCGTTCAAAAGAATTTAAGCAGTTATTAAGAGCTGTGGGTGGTAGTCGTTATGCTCCCATTTTAAAAGCACCATCAGCTTATTATTACCTTTATGAGTGTACTAAGTGTGGCCAATTATATCGGCGAAAGCGACGGGTTAATATCTCACGTTTTGTATGTAGTAAGTGTCGTGGTAAGCTAAAACTAGTTAAGAAGGAGTGAAGTATCATGGAAAAAATTATTGTGAGAGTTCCAGCAACTTCTGGTAATGTTGGTAATGGCTATAATTCGGTTGGGCTCGCTCTTCATATGTATTACACGGTGATCGTTGAAGAAGAAACTGAGAAGTGGCGGGTCAATCATGCGTTTGGCGATTCAGTTCCTCACGATGACAAAAATTTGGTGGTTCAAACGATTTTAAAGGTTAACCCTAAAATCATGCCCCATCAACTAACGGTAATGTCAGATGTTCCACTGGAAAAGGGGCTTGGGTCTAGTACCACGGCGATTGCTGCGGGAATTAAAATTGCTAACAAGCTTGAAAATATGAACTTATCAGTTAATGACCAAATTAACATTGGTAGTCGAATGGAAGGACATCCTGACAACATTGCCTCAGCCATTCTGGGAGATATAACAATTTCTCACTATGAGGATGGAAAGACTGACGTTGTCAAAGCTCATATGCCCGATGAAATGCAAGCCTTGGTTTTCATTCGAAATGAGAAAATTACCCAACAGAGGGGAATGGAACGTTTCCCAAAGGAAATTACGTTTGGTCAAGAGGTACAGACTAGTAGCGCTTCGAACGTTTTTGTCGCTGCATTAATGCAAAATGATTGGAATAAAGCGGCCCGAATGATTGAAGCTGATAGTCTGGTTCGCACTGGACAAGGTAATGATTTTAAAGACTTCAAAGTAATTAAACAGACTGCTCATGAACTAGGAATCTACGGAACTTACATTAGTGGAGTGGGTTCATCGATTATCACGCTAGGAGATTATGACCAACTCACCAAGTTACAACAGAAGATTGAAAGTAACGATCAATTGGATGGAGTATGTAAGTTAGTTGACCTTGATAGGGATGGTGCCACGATTCGTGGTGAAGAATAATTAAAAAATTCATTGCGCTATCTCGTTAAATTTGCTATGATGTTTATTGTAGCAATGCGGCCATGGCGGAATTGGCAGACGCGCAAGATTAAGGATCTTGTCGGGATTTATCCCGGTGGAAGTTCGAGTCTTCTTGGCCGCATCATTTAATTCAAGAACACCATATCATTTTAAGATATGGTGTTCTTTTTAATTCTAAGTCTCTTTTGTTGACATTAAGTTGTGCACGATTAATCTAAGAAGTGAACGATTAATTAACAAGGATGGTGTGATAATTATGTCAGATAAATTAACAACCGAAGCTGGTCAACCGTGGGCTAACAACGAACATTCTCAAACAGCTGGTGTTCGTGGCCCTGTTTTGATGCAGGATTATCAATTACTAGAAAAGTTAGCTCATTTTAATCGTGAGAGGATTCCAGAGCGAGTCGTTCATGCTAAAGGTGCTGGTGCCAAGGGTGTTTTTAAACTTACACATGACATGAGTAAGTACACTAAAGCTGATTTATTCAATGGTGTGGGCAAAGAAACCCCAATGACCATTAGAATTTCGCAGGTTGCGGGTGAAGCTGGTTATCCTGACACTGTTCGTGATGTTCGTGGATTTGCGTTGAAATTCTACACGCAAGAGGGCAATTACGACATTGTTGGTAATAATACTCCGGTGTTCTTTGTTAACGATCCGCTTAAGTTTCCTGACTTTATTCATTCCCAGAAGCGTGATCCTAAGACTCATTTACGTTCACAAGAGATGCAGTGGGATTTCTGGTCTCATTCACCAGAATCAGTTCACCAGGTCACCTACCTGATGGGTGATCGTGGTAATCCGGCTAGTTATCGAACAATGAATGGTTATGGAAGCCACACGTATAAGTGGGTTAATAAAGAAGGAACTCCATTTTGGGTTAAGTATCACTTCATTAGCCAACAAGGGGTTAAGAACATGACTAATGAACAAGCTTCAAAAGCAGCAACTGAAGATACCGATTATTTAATTCATGATTTATACGATGCAATTGAACAAAAGAACTATCCAACATGGAAAGTTTACGTTCAGATTATCCCTTATCAAGCGGGAATTGATTACAAACCAGATATTTTTGATGTAACCAAGGTGGTTTCTCATAAGGATTACCCACTACAAGAAGTTGGGGAATTTACCTTAAACCAAAATCCAACTAACTATTTTGACGATGTGGAAGAATTAGCCTTCTCACCCGCTAACCTAGTTCCTGGGATTGAAGCAAGTCCTGATAAGTTACTTCAAGGACGGTTGTTTGCGTATAAGGACGCGGAAAGATATCGTCTAGGCGCTAATTATGAACAATTAAAGGTCAACCGTCCCTTAGACAAGGTTGAAAATTACGAACGTGATGGTCAAATGGCACAAGGACAAGACGGATCGGTCAACTATGAACCAAACGGTAAGGGTGGTCCAGTTGAAGATTTGAGTGCTTCAATCAGTCCCGATAAAGTGGAAGGTGAAACCGGAGCTTTTAAACCCTATGATACTGACTACTATAGTGCCGCCGGAAAGTTGTATCATGTAATGAAACCAGAGGAACGTGATCGCCTGATTAATACGATCAAAGAAACGCTTGGTTCCGTTGATAATCATGAGATCCAAATCCTAGAAACCAGACAATTTTATAAGGCTGACCCAGAGTATGGGACTCGAGTAGCAAAGGCTCTTGGTCTTGATTTAAATGAAATTAGATAAAAGATCCCATAAATAAAAATAGACTTGCAAGATAGGTTATTAGCCCTATTCTTACAAGTCTATTTTAATATGCTGGAGTCATTGAGTTTGTATCGGTACTCCCTGATGAATCATTGGTAGCAGTATTGTAGTTGAATGGATCACCGTTACTAGGGGAATTGGTTTCTTGTTGTTTAGGAGTTAAACCCTTAGCTTGCGGTAAATTCAAGGTGGTTCGAATATGGTTTGAGACGTTCATCAATTCGTCTGGTTGGGCGACTTGATAACTGACTCCGTTAATCATTGCTTCATTCCCCTGAAGGGTCTCAGACTTGATGTGATGAGTGGCTGGACCATACTTAGATCTAATGGCAATCATGTCATCAAAGGATAAATCGGTTTTGAGGTTTCCATTTAATGATTCAAGAATTTGTTGGTACCTGGGAATGGAAGAAATTCCCATTCCTTTCATCACTAATTTTTCTAAGACTTGCCGTTGTCGCTGTTGGCGACCGTAGTCACCTTTCGGGTCATCATCCCTCATTCGAGAATAATCAAGGGCTTGATCACCATCTAGATGGGTCATTTTGCCCTTAACTACATTGGCATTCCCATACTTAAACGTCAATGGTGGCTTCACTTCGACACCCCCAACGGAATCAACCATCTGTTTTAAACCACCCATGTTAACGATCGCAAAGTAGTCGATGGGAACGTTTAAGAGATGCTGGACAGTTGAAATGGCAGTCTTTGGACCACCGATGGTGTAAGCAGCGTTGATTTTTTCGTATGGCTGTGAGTCACCGTCGACCACGACTTTGGTATCGCGGGGGATACTGGTTAAGTAAGTGGTCTGCTTTTGCGGGTTAACGGTAGCGACGATAATGGTGTCGGTGCGGCCAACGTCGTGTCTACCAAGGGCGCCCGTGTCGGTTCCCATTAGTAAGATTGAAAACGGCTTTCGTTTGTTTAGAAGGTTTGATACGTTTCTTGATTTTCCGATTCCATCGTCTTGAAACGTTCCTCCAAATGAATGACGAGCCTGGGTGTAAGCACGGAAACCAAAAGCAAGGGCAATGATGACAATCAATAAAATGATACCCATAAAAGTCCAGGCAACTGGATGGTGCGGTTCGTTATCATAGTCGACGGCTGGCTCTGACTTTGGTTCGGAAAAATGTGGATTACCAGCTCTCCGGCTATATTCGCGATTGTCGTCATTATTATTATCGTAGTTTGACATTATTATTCCCCGCTTATTTATTAATACTGCCCCAAATTATATAGCAGTTATGGCAGCTAACGCTAGTTATTTCTCAACTTTTTAGTAGATTTTAATATAACCGTATTATTCTTATTGGGGCAATTTCTGGTGGTGTAAAATCGTGTGGTACAATAACTTAAGTAAAACTTACAAGAATAGGATGATCAAATGGGTATTTTTTTTAAGAGTATATCAGGGATATTAATTGTACTGATCATGATCGTACTCGGTTTTGTTTTAGCTAAACGTCACTGGTTTAATGATGATTCAACTAACTTAATTGTTAAACTGGTTATTGACGTAGCTTTGCCTTGTTACATGATCTATACGATTGGTCGCGATTTTACGACCGACACGTTACTTTCAACGTTGCCAGACTTAAGATTTCCGGTCGTTAGTATGTTAATCATGTTTGGGATTTCAGTGGCAATTGCGCGGGTGATTCGAATTAAAAAGTATCATCGGGGGGTGTTTGAATCGATGTTTTTAAATTCAAACACTGTTTTTGTCGGATTGCCAGTTAATATGGCTCTGTTTGGAGCCAAAAGTTTACCGTACGTGTTAGTTTACTACATGGCTAATACGACCTTTTTTTGGACCATTGGTGTTTACTTAATCCAACGTGATGGGGACGCTAATTCCAAGTTTGACTGGAAAAAGACCGTGAGTAAAATTTTGTCACCACCATTGTTGGGATTTATCTTTGGGGTGATTTTAGTTTTACTGCGAATTAAAATTCCCAACTTTTTAATGAGTGATTTCCAATATATTGGTGGGTTAACCATCCCACTTTCAATGATGTTCATTGGAATTTCGATGGCAAATATCAACTTTAACAAATTTGACTTTAGTTCTTCTAATTGGGGAATTTTACTGGGTCGATTCGTGATTTCACCAATTTTAATGGCACTGTTGGTTATTCCAACTGGGATGCCAGTTTTGATGAAACAAGTCTTCATTATGCAGGCTGCCATGCCGGTTATGACTAACGCACCAGTGGTAGCCAGAAAGTATGGTGCGGATGCAGATTATGCTTCACTGATGGTCGCTGAAACCACGATCATCAGTTTAATTGTTTTGCCCATTTTAATGGTGATTGTGCAACAAATCCGTTAAGACGAGTCAATTGAAAAATAGACAAGTAAAGAATGGGAGTAGTAGCTTAAAGTGAAAAAATCAGTGATTTATGTGTTAATTTCGACGTTAATGTTTAGTTCAATGGAGATTGCCTTAAAGGTAGCTGGAAGTGAGTTTAATCCAATTCAATTGAATTTACTTCGTTTCTTCATTGGTGGGATTGTTTTATTGCCGTTCGCTTTCTATGAATTACATAAACGACGACGCAAAATCAACTTAAAAGATTGGAAGACGTTTGCGTTTACCGGTTTTGCGTGCGTGGTAATTAGTATGACTCTGTACCAGTTAGCGATTGTGTATGATAAACCAGCCATTGTGGCCGTCCTGTTTAGTTGTAATCCGGTCTTTGCCGTAATCTTTGCGTACTTCATTTTGCATGAGCGAATTGGACGGGCCAACTTAATCTCATTAATCATTTCGGTCATTGGCTTAATTGTGATTGTTAATCCATTTAACTTAACTAATCCAGTTGGAATTATTTTGTCACTCTTATCGGCTGTTACTTTCGGCTTTTACAGTATTTTGTCGCAGTATTGCTCGGTCAAAAGAGAATTAGATGGAGTGACCATCACTTGTTTCACTTTTATTGCTGGTTCTTTGGAGTTATTTGTTTTATCATTGATTACCGATATCCCGTTTGTTTCAAGTGGGATGAAATCGGTGGGATGGTTGAGTCAATTTGCATCCATTCCGATCTTAAGGGACGTTAATTTACAAAATTTCTGGATTTTATTCTTTATCGGAGTCTGTGTAACCGGCGGCGGTTTTGCGTTTTACTTTTTAGCGATGCAAGAATCAGGGGTCTCAATTGCGTCCCTGGTATTCTTTATTAAGCCTGGTTTAGCTCCAGTCTTAGCAATGATTTTTGTGGGCGAAAAGATTAATCTGCCTACCATTATAGGAATTGTGATTATCCTGATTGGTTCGGTGGTTACGTTTGTAGGTGAGCGTTATAAAGAGACCGATTCAACCATGTTAGACGATCAGACGATTGAAGAAGGTAAATAAATTTAGTTTATTGAGGCGGTTGTATGAGTAAGTTAGTAATTATGAGACATGGTGAAAGTGTCGCAAATCACACTAATACCTTTACTGGATGGAGTGATGTTCCACTGACTAAGAAGGGCGTAGAAGAGGCAATTAAGGCCGGCAAACGCTTAGGTCAGACCGGGATTCAGTTTGGTGATGTTCATACATCAGTCTTAAAACGGGCGATTGTCACCGCTGACATTGTTTTGGACGTGATCAACCAGGATTTTATTCCTGAACATAAGACGTGGCGCTTAAATGAGCGACACTATGGTGCTCTTAGGGGTCAAAATAAAGAGGAAGTTAGAAAGCGGGTCGGAGACGAACAGTTTATGAAGTGGCGCAGGAGTTTTTACGCTGTTCCCCCTAAATTAGATCAGGTGTTCCCGATTCGAAAATATCGGCGCTTAGGTGTAATTGAGCCACCAGCAGAGAGCCTTAAAATGGCTTATGACCGGATGATTCCGTACTGGCAGGATTCGATTGCCCCCAAATTGTTGGATGGTAAAAATCAATTGATAGTTGCTCACGGAAGCACACTGCGAGCTTTAATTAAATATTTAGAAAATATCAGTGATAAAGGAATTGATGGCGTGGAAGTTAAAAACGGGAAGCCGATCATTTATACCTTTGACCCAGATTTAGATATTTTAGATAAGACCTACCTTAAATAACAAAAGGACGAAAACTCAATCAAAGTTTTCGTCCTTTTGTTATTTAGATTTTGATGATAGTTGCGTAGTTATTTTTGGGTCGGTTAAATCATTAGCGAGCTTCAATTGTTTCCGGTCCGTCGGGATGTTCTACGATAATGGTATTTACGATGTTCAAGAACAGCCCGTGTTCCACAATTCCTGTCATACTATCAAGTTTTTTGCCCAGTTGAACGGGAGTCGTGATTTCAGGTAAGCCTAAGTCAATAATGTAGTCACCAGAATCGGTTGTTAATTTTCCTCCATTCGTGCTTTGACGAAATTTCGGATGAAGTCCCATTCGATTAAGCCGACGATAGAGTTGGCCACTGCCATAAGGGATTACTTCAAGCGGAAGTGGAAAATTAAGTTTTTTAACCATCTTACTTTCGTCAACAATCCACATGTTGCGATCAGAATTAATGGCAACGATTTTTTCCATCAGGTGAGCGGCTCCACCGCCTTTAATTCCCTGAAAATTTTTGTCAATTTGATCGGCCCCATCAATGGTTAAATCAATGTGGTCGACTTCGTCAACATCCTTAGTAGCGATGCCTAAGCTTTCCGCGTGACGCTTAGTTTTACTGGAAGTGGGCACACCGATAATATCTAGATGTTCATTTTTGATGCGCTCTCCCAGTGCGTCTACCATGTATTTGATGGTGGTACCAGATCCAAGACCCAGTACCATCCCATCCTTAACGTGCTTAACAGCTTCTTTTCCAACGTGTTTCTTTAATTCTCGCTGATCTGCTGAATTCATTTGATTGTTCCCCTTCAAATTAAGTCGTTACTTTTAGTAACTTGACCACTATTATTAATTTTCAATGGTCTTTATGATTTTGTCAAGCAATGTCAAAATTTAAGAAATACTGGTAAAATAATAGTAGGAATTTTTGAGAATAAAGGGGTATTAGAAGATGCAAAGAGGCTTTGAGATTGTTTCAAAATATCAGAAGGACGGCTTGACTTTGCCAAAACGAGCAACTGAAAAGGCTGCCGGATATGACTTTGCCAGTGCCGTTGACATGGTTATTCCGTCAATCTGGAAAACTGGTTTAATTCGGTCATTTGGTATCATTAAGGCTAGAAGAAAGTTAGATCAACAAGACATCATGGATTCAGAGAATGCTTTAAAGCCCTTTTTGGTTCCAACGGGAATTAAGGCTTACATGCAGCCAAATGAAGTGTTGATAATCGCGAATCGCTCAAGTAATCCTTTGAAACGAAACTTAGTAATTCCGAATGGGATCGGTGTTATTGACGCTGATTATTACAATAATGAAAGTAATGAGGGTGAAATTTTTGTCCAGATTCTAAACTTTGGAATCGTCGACCGTAAGATTAAAAAAGGTGATCGAATTGGACAAGGAATCTTTATGCCTTATTTACTTGCGGATCAAGATGAGGGACCAAAGCTGACTCGAAATGGGGGATTTGGTTCTTCTGGCAAATAGTTAGGAAATGATTTAATGGCTAAAGCAAAAACGCAATATGTTTGTTCCAACTGTGGATATATATCACCACGATATCTAGGTCGTTGTCCTAACTGTGGTGAATGGAACACGATGGTTGAACAAACGGTCCAAAAAAATGATACCAAAAAGGCGAACGTGAGTCGGGTTTCACTGAGCGGGACTAAGTCGCAACCCCAGCTAATTAGACAAGTTAGCGCTGAAAGTGCCCCGAGGATTCAGGTTGATTCAAATGAATTGAATCGGGTCCTTGGCGGAGGCGTTGTCCCTGGTTCACTGGTTCTAATTGGTGGTGATCCGGGGATTGGTAAGTCAACGTTACTTCTCCAAGTCTCCGGTCAATTAGCAGCCTCAGGACAAAAGGTACTGTACGTCTCAGGAGAAGAGAGTGCCGATCAAATTAAGATGAGAGCGGATCGCCTCAATGTTTCTGAAAAAGGAAACTTATACCTTTATCCAGAAACGGATATGACTTCAATCAGGAAGGCAATTGAAGAAGTGAAGCCGGACACCGTTATCATTGACTCCGTTCAAACCATGCAAGAAGATGAGATCCCGTCTGCGATTGGGTCCGTTACGCAGGTCCGAGGCGTTACCTCGGATTTAATGAACATCGCAAAAACCAATGGTATCACCATTTTCTTAGTGGGACACGTTACTAAGGGTGGTACGCTTGCCGGCCCGAAGACGTTAGAGCACATGGTTGACACCGTTCTTTATTTTGAGGGGGACAAACATCATTCTTATCGGTTACTACGGGCCGTTAAAAACCGATTTGGATCTACGAATGAGCTCGGAATTTTTCAAATGGATGAAGATGGGCTAAAAGAAGTCAAGAATCCATCTGAGATTTTTTTAGAGGAGCGTTTGAAGAACGCTACCGGATCAGCAATTGTGGTAGCAATGGAAGGAACTCGTCCGATTCTGGTTGAACTTCAAGCCTTAATTGTTCCCTCGGTTTTTGGGAATGCGCAAAGAACTGCGTCTGGACTGGATCGAAATCGTGTTTCACTGATTATGGCGGTTCTTGAAAAGCGAGCCGGAATGATGTTACAAAACCAGGATGCTTATTTAAAAGCTGCTGGTGGGGTCAAACTTAATGAACCAGCCATTGATTTGGCAATGGCAATTAGCATTGCGTCAAGTTATGAGAACATTGGAACCGATCCAAAAGAGTGTTACATTGGCGAACTTGGTTTGACTGGTGAGATTAGAAGGGTCAATCGAATTGAGCAACGCGTTATTGAGGCCCAGAAACTAGGCTTTAAGCGCGTATTGGTTCCTAAATATAATCTAAAGGGATGGACTCCACCTAAAAATATTCAGGTCATAGGAGTTTCAACCATTACCGAAGCTCTCAAAACAGCATTAAAAAAGTAAAATATTTTCATTTCAATTGGTCTAGTTCATAATGAACTGATGGGTTAATTATGATGTTAATATTGAACAATTATTAGGAGGTTGGACATGTTAAAAGTTTATAATTCACTTACAAATGAAAAAGAAAAGTTTGAACCAATCACACCGGGTGTGGTTAACATGTACGTCTGTGGTCCAACTGTTTATAACTATATTCACATTGGCAATGCGCGAAGTGTAGTGGCATTTGATACCATTCGTCGTTATCTTGAATATTGTGGTTATAAGGTGAATTATGTGTCTAATTTTACCGATGTTGATGATAAAATGATTAACGAAGCCAAAAAAGAGGGAACCACGGTTTCCAAATTAGCCGATAAATACATTGAGGCTTTTATGGAAGATACGAAAGCGTTAAACGTGCAACCTGCAACCGTGAATCCGCGTGCCACGGATAATATTAAGGACATTATTACCTTTGTTTCTGACTTAATTAAAAAGGGATATGCTTATAACGTTGACGGGACGGTTTACTATCGGGCTCGTAAGTTTAAATCTTATGGCTTACTAGGACACGAAAACATCGATGACCTTGAGAGTGGTGCAAGTGAGCACGTTTCAAGTGAAGAATTAGCCCAAAAAGAAGACCCGATTGATTTTGCACTTTGGAAAAAAGCTAAACCAGACGAAATTTCCTGGGATTCTCCGTGGGGAAAAGGCCGTCCCGGTTGGCACATTGAGTGCTCGGTAATGTCAACTAAGTACCTTGGTAACACCTTTGACATTCACGGTGGTGGGATTGATTTAGAGTTCCCTCATCATGAAAATGAACGGGCACAGAGCGAGGCCAAAACGGGTCAAAAGTTTGTTAATTACTGGCTTCACAATGGTTTTGTGACCGTCGGTGATGAAGACGAGAAGATGAGCAAATCTAAAGGTAACTTTGTTACGGTTCATGATTTGCTTAAGAAAGATAATCCTCAAGCCCTGCGTTTTCTCATTTCGACCACTCAGTATCGCCGTCCAATTCGTTTTAGCCAGCAGGGAGTTGATGAAGCTGCCACCAATCTGCAAAAAATACAGACGGCTTACGATAATTTGAACTATCGGTTAAAAGACGCTGATCCTTATAACGATCCGAAATTAGATCAAGAGATTCGTCAAATTCAGGCTGATTTTCAAGATGCCATGGATGATGACTTTAACGTTCAAAATGGGATTGCCAAGGTCTATGAGTTGGCTAAGCTTGGAAACGTTTATGCGGAACGACCAGTGGTTTTTAAGGATTCGATTAAGTTACTGATGAAACGGTTAGAACAGTTGTCCGCTATCTTTGGGATTAAACTACAAAGTAGTGAGTTAAATGACGACAAAGTTAAGAAATTAATTAAGCAAAGAAACGATGCGCGAGCTAACAAGCAGTTTGCTAGAAGTGATGAAATTCGTGATGAATTAAAAAATAAGGGTATTATTTTAGAAGACACACCACAGGGGACCCGATTCAGAAGGGAAAATTAGTTTAATGAGTGAAGCGGACGATAATATTCAATATCGACAATTAAATGGTATTGTACTAGCTTATTTAGGTGATGCGGTTTATGAGGTATACGTGAGACGGCATTTGATTGACGAGGGCATCGCTAGACCAAATCAATTGCAGCATTTTGCTACTAAATATGTGTCAGCCAAGGCTCAGGCCGGATTGATTGCTTTGATGAATCAGGATGCAATCTTAAGTGATGAAGAAGAGTACTTTTTTAAACGGGGACGTAACGCCAAGAGCTACACTCACGCTAAGAATACGAGTGTTGTTACTTATCGGATTTCCACTGGCTTTGAAGCCCTCTTTGGTTTCTTGTCTCTTAGTGGCCAAAGTAAAAGACTTGATGAATTGGCGCAGTGGTGCATTGATCAAGTTGATTCTGGGAGGGTTAAGTATGAGAGATAATGAAGATTTTATTATTGGAAGACACCCAGCAGTCTCAGCACTGCGAAGTGAAAATCAAGAAATTAACAAGGTGTTTTTACAAAATGGAGTCAGTCAAGAAGATGACACCATTAAGGCGGTTATTCGTTTGGCCAAGGGTCGTCATTTAGTAATTTCTAAGGTGCCAAAGCAAAAGTTAGACTTGATGTCAGACCACCAGAATCATCAGGGAGTCATGTTATCAATTGCATCCTTTAATTATGCATCGATTGATGATTTATTTAAAAATGCTGAAGCAAAGGGTGAACCACCATACTTCATTGTTCTGGATAACATTGCCGATCCTCATAACTTAGGGTCAATTATTAGAACCGCAGATGCTGCTGGCGTTCATGGGGTGATCATTCCCAAGCGTCGGGCTGTTGGATTAACATCAACGGTAGCGAAAACTTCTGCGGGGGCAATTGAACGTGTTCCGGTCGCTAGAGTAACTAACTTGGTTAACACCGTTAAAGAATTAAAAGAACGTGGGTTGTGGGTCTTTGGTACTGATATGAAAGGAACTGATTATCGGCGCTGGGATGCTAAAAGTCCGAGTGCTCTTATCGTTGGCAGTGAAGGCAAGGGGATTTCGCCTTTACTTAAAAAACAGGTTGATGAAACACTTACCATTCCAATGGTGGGGGATATTCAGAGCTTGAATGCGTCGGTTGCTGCCGGATTAGTTATGTATCAAGGTTTTAACTCGCGCCATCCTTTATAATGAAATGACTGAACTAAAGAACAATGCCAGCACATTGTTCTTTTTTATTGGGCCGTTTAATATCGTAAATTCGATATTAAAAATTGGTTAGCAGATAATATCACATATCGAACGTTTGTTCGCTTGTTTGAGCTCAACTCGTTTCGATACGATACTAAGTGTTAATTAATTGATTAAGAGGAGGGCCAATTGATGAATAAAGAAGAGAAACGGGCTAAAGAATTAGAAATGGTTGAGGATGCAAAAAAGAACGACGTCGGTTTCATCAAATTGTTTAAAAAATATGCGCCAATTTATCTAAAGTTGTGGAACGATTTCTACTTATCAGGTATGGAACTCTCAGATTGGAAACAGGAAGCGGCCATTGTGCTTAGTCGAACAATTATTAGGTATGATGCCAGTCGTAAGGTTACCTTTGGCAGTTACTATAAAGTTAACTTAAAAAACCGCTTATATGATATTTTAAGAAAAAAGCGAGCTCAAAAGCGCGTGCCCGATTCTAAAAAAGCTTCTCTTAGTGCGTATTTTCAATTTTATTCTGATACCATTGCCGATATTCATGCTGCCAGTCCAGAACGAGTTCTTTCAATGTATGAGAATTTACAAGGCTTAATGAAAAGGAGTTCGGTAGTTGAGAGAATGGTGATTATTCGTTCGCTTGAGAATTATTCGTTTGAAAAAATGGCCCAGGTTTCTGATATGAATGTTGTGAAGTTGAAAAATGCGATCGCACGTTGTCGGCAGAAGTACTATAGATTTAATAAAATTGACTAACGTTGAAATTGATGATACGATTAGTTAGTTATTAAGGAGGTGCAGCTTATGGCACAGAAAAAGGTAGCATTAGCTTGTTCTGTATGTGGTTCAAGAAACTACACCATTTCCAGCAATCCGAATCGCGTCAAACGATTGGAAGTAAAAAAATTTTGTAAGCATTGTGGAAAATATACGTTGCACCGAGAAACTCGTTAAGAGGGGAATTTTACATGAAACGATTATGGAACTTTTTTAAGAGTGTTATTGCAGAGATGAAGGTAGTTGTTTGGCCGAACGCTAAGCAAACGAGAACCGATACTTCAATCGTTATCTGGACTACCATCTTTTTTGCAATCTTTCTTGGTGTGATTGATTGGGCAATTCAAACCATTTTGAAGTTACTAGCCTAAACTAGATTAGTGTGATAATTTCTGTTATAGTTAACTTGATGATAAGAACTTCGTTTACGCGAGGTTTTTTTATTTTGCTTTAAGTTAAAGGAGATAATCATTGTGGTAGAGACTGCAGAAAAGCAATGGTATGTATTACATACGTACTCTGGCTATGAAAACAAAGTTAAAATGAATCTTGAATCTAGAAAAGAATCCATGGGAATGGAAGACTATATTTTTGACATCGTTGTTCCAGAAACTGAAGAACACGAAGTTAAAAACGGTAAAGAAAAAGTGGTTATGAACAAGACCTTCCCAGGATATGTGCTGGTTCAAATGGTAATGACCGATAGAGCTTGGTACGTCGTTAGAAATACTCCCGGAGTGACCGGATTTATCGGTTCTCACGGTCAAGGCTCAAAGCCCAACCCGTTGTTGCCCGAAGAGGTTGAAAACGTTATGTCAACAATTGGGGTAAAGAAGCGAGTTAAGCCATTGAATAGCCGCGTTGGTGATACGGTCACCATCGTTGAGGGGGCCTTTAAGGGACTTTCTGGCAAGATTACTGAGATTGACAACACTAAGGGTAAACTCAAGGTTAATATTGACATGTTTGGTAGAGAGACGAGTACTGAACTGGAATTTGATCAAGTTAAACCCCTAGAAGCTGATTCTCAGTAAAATACTCATTGTCACGTTTCCATAAACGTGGTATATTTAACTAGTATGCGTATTGCATAAATTAACGTGGGAGAAGAAATTTTGATCTTCATTTACCACACACGGACTTAAGGAGGTATGTCTCGTGGCTAAAAAAGTAGCTAATGTAGTTAAACTACAAATACCTGCGGGTAAAGCAACACCCGCTCCTCCAGTTGGGCCTGCTTTAGGTCAAGCTGGAATTAATATTATGGGATTCACTAAGGAATTTAATGCACGTACTGCTGATCAAGCAGGAATGCTGATTCCAGTTGTGATTACTGTTTACGAAGATCGTTCATTTGACTTTGTAACCAAGACCCCTCCAGCCGCTGTCCTATTAAAGAAAGCCGCTGGTGTTGAACACGGTTCCGGTGAACCTAACACTAACAAGGTCGCAAAAGTTACCAAAGACCAAGTTAAACAGATTGCCGAAACCAAAATGCAAGATCTAAACGCAGCTGATGTAGAAGCAGCTATGCGCATGGTTGAAGGTACGGCACGTAGTATGGGATTCACTGTTGAAGGTTAATTTCACTATGCCCGGACAGCACAATGTCGAAAGATAATGTGCTAGTGGGAGGAAATTCCGTTATAACCACAATTGCAAGGAGGAAGACACAATGGCTCGTAAGAGAGGTAAGAAGTACGAAGATGCTTCAAAGCAAATTGACAAGAGTAAAAAATACGCTGCTCAAGATGCTGTAGAATTAGTTCAAAAATTAGATTCAGTAAACTTTGATGACACTATCAGAGTTGTTTATAAATTAAACGTTGATACTAAACAAGCTGATCAACAATTACGTGGTGCCGTGGTTTTACCTAATGGTACTGGTAAGGATCAGACAGTTGTAGTATTTGCCAAGGGTGAAAAGGCTCAAGATGCTAAGAACGCAGGTGCCGATTTTGTCGGTGATGACGACTTAGCTCAAAAAATTCAAGACGGATGGCTCGACTTTGATGTCGCAATTGCTACTCCTGACATGATGGCTCAAGTTGGTCGTTTAGGTCGTGTTCTTGGACCTAAGGGATTAATGCCAAACCCTAAGACTGGAACTGTTACCATGGATGTTTCAAAAGCGGTTTCTGATGCTAAGGCCGGTAAGGTTACTTACAGAACTGATCGTGATGGAAATGTCGCAGTTTCAATCGGTAAAGATTCATTTGACGCAGACAAGTTGGCCGAAAACCTTAACACCATCAACGATGTGATTGTTAAGAATCGTCCAGCATCTGTTCGTGGAACTTACATTAGTAACATTTCAGTTTCATCAACAATGGGACCTGGTGTCTCAGTTGATCCTGAATCATTTTAGTTACTAACTAATTAAATAATCCCTAATTGACTAATTTTTATCATTATGATAGATTATTAGTTGAATATGATTCGCCTAAGACTCAGGTGGTTTTTGACCTTAATGATGCCTGCCGAGGAGTAATACACTCTTTCTCTATGTTTTGGCGAACATAGGGATTTTTTATTAAGTCCCAAAATACATTGGGAGGTGAAATAATATGCCAAAAAAAGAAGTTATTGATACTAAAGCCAAAAAGGTTGATGAAGTTGCTGACCAATTTCAAAAAGCTGTATCAGCAATTGTTGTTGATTACCGAGGTTTAAGTGTTGCTCAAGATACTGATTTACGTAAACAATTGCGTGATAATGATGTCTCAATGAGTGTTATTAAAAATAAAATTTTAGAGCGTGCTGCTGATAAAGCAGACGTTAAGGATTTGAAAGATACTTTTGTTGGACCTACTGCTATTGCATTTTCTGATGAAGACCCAGTTGCTCCAGCCAAGATTTTGAAGAACTTCGCTGATGATAATCCTGAACTTGAAATCAAGGGTGGAATTATCGAAGGGAAGATCGCTTCACTTGATGAAATCAATGAATTTGCTGCTCTACCAAGCCGTGAAGAATTGCTTTCAACTCTTGCTAACATCTTGAAAGATCCTATCCGTAAGGTTGCTTATGCTGTTAATGCCGTTGTTGATAAAGATGACAATGGTGACGATAGTGATGCAGCTTAATAAAAATAGATTAAATGTCCTAATAGGAGGAAATTAAAATGGCTTTTGATAAAGATAATATTATTGCTCAATTAAAAGAAGCTTCAATCACTGATTTAAACGACTTGGTTAAGTCAATCGAAGATGAATTTGATGTTTCTGCTGCTGCTCCAGTTGCAGCTGCAGGTGCTGCTGGTGGTGAAGGTGCTGCTAAGGATTCATACGACGTTGAACTTACTGAAGCAGGTCAAGAAAAGATTAAGGTTATCAAGGCAGTTAGAGATATCACTGGTCTTGGTTTGAAAGACGCTAAGGACTTAGTTGATGGCGCTCCTAAAGCTATTAAAGAAGGCGCTTCAGAATCAGATGCTAACGACATCAAGGACAAGCTTGAAGCCGTTGGTGCTACTGTAACTCTTAAGTAGGCGATGACTAAAAAGAACGTGCTTTTGCACGTTCTTTTTTTTGCCTTAATATTGTTTAAATAAAGTTGTTTTATGTCATAAAAATTGAGAGAATGAAGTTAGCCGATTTTTTGGGGGTTAACAATTGAAAAAAGCATTTAATAAAGTTATGGATTTCTATAACAAATATTCTGCTTGGATTAAGGGGATTTTTGTCACCCTGGTCCTTGTGTTTGTTGTTTATGAGGCGACCCACGTACTTTCTGAGATTAACGGAAAGGAAATGCGAGCGAGCCTTGCGTCACAGTCACCAACAACGTTAATTATTTTAACGATTTTAGGATTTGTGGCTGTGTTACCAATGTTAATATATGATTTTACCATTACGGAGTTTCTGCCTGGCAAGTTTAAACCGTCCTACATCGTCAAGAGCGGGTGGATCGTTAACACATTTACTAATATTGCTGGGTTTGGTGGCTTTCTTGGTGCTAGTTTGAGAGCCATGTTTTACAGTAAAAATGCTAGTAAGAAACAGGTATTATATGCCATTTCTAAGATTGCCTTGTTCTTACTGGCAGGACTTTCTACCTATTGTTTGGTTTCGTTAGTTTTGATCTTTGGATTTGGCATTGGATCTCAGTATGCCAAGGATTGGATTTGGTTAGTAGGTGGAGGAGTTTATTTTCCAGTGATTTTCCTAGTTACTAGATTCAGTAATTCTGAGTTTTTTAGTGATTTGACCTTAAAACGGGAGTTTCAACTGATCCTCGGTTCCTGCCTCGAATGGGGGAGCTGTGCCATGTTGTTTTTAATTATTGGATACTTCATGAAACTTAACATTAACCTTTGGGACGTTTTCCCCATTTTTATTGCTGCTAATGTTTTTGGAGTTGTCTCAATGCTTCCGGGTGGTCTTGGGTCGTTTGATACGATGATGATTGGTAGCCTGAGTTTACTTGGGGTGTCACCGACAATTGCTGCCGTGTGGGTGCTGTTGTACCGAATTTTCTACTATTTTCTCCCGTTTTTCGTGGGGGCCTTTCTCTTTTTCCACGAAATGGGAGCACGAATTAACAATTTTCTGGATGATATTCCGAAAACGATTGTTCATAGGTCGGCCCAGCTGATCATTACGATTTTTATGTACTTTTCGGGAATCATGATGATTTTGTATGCGACTATTCCTAATTTGGCTCTTGTTAATCCACTCTATTTATCACTGGCGCCATACACGCTGTTCTTTTTAGGACAGTTGTCGAACGTGATTATTGGGATTTTACTAATTGGATTAGCACGTGGGGTAGGATCAAGAGTCCACAAAGCTTTCTGGCCGACCGTTATCATTTTGTTGTTTGCCATTGCTAACACCCTGTGGAAAGAGGACTTTCCACTAAAATTAACGTTACTGTTAGGATTTATCATTATTTGTTTGTGGTTATCAAGAAAGGGTATGTACCGGCAAAAACTCACGTACTCGTGGGGAAATGCAATTTTTGACGGCATCATTTTTATTGGAACTTTCTTAATGTATTCCATCATCGGAATCTACATGAGTAATCATAACTTGTCTAGTAGACACGCTCCCATCAAAATGATGAATGTGTATCTTTTACCATCTGAACAGGTCTGGTTAACTGGATTTGTAGGCATTATCATTGCCTTTATTATCCTGTTTATGTTGTACAAGTACTTAACATATTCTCGCATCCCATGGTTGAATCAACCCTTTGATGAAGTTAGAATTCGCAATGTTATTCGCAAATTTGGTGGAAACGAAGTTAGTCACTTAGTCTTTTTGCGTGATAAAAAGGTTTACTTCTACGCTGAAGATAGTGAAGACGAAGTCATTTTCATGTATAAGCAGAAGGCGAATAAGTTAATTGTGATGGGTGAACCAATTGGAAATCAGGATAAATTAGATCCAGCGATTGACCAGTTCATGAGTGATGCTGACAAAGCTGATTTCTCCCTGGTGTTTTACGAAGTTGGAGAATCACTAACAATGTTACTTCACGAAAAGGGCTTTGACTTTATTAAGGCTGGAGAAGAGGGTCACGTTGATTTGACTGACTTTTCGCTCACCGGCAAGCGGCATCGAGGTGAACGGGCATTAATGCACAAGTTCGATCGGGAAGGCTATCGTTTTGAGGTTTTAGATCCACCATTTTCTAAAGAACAGATGGGTGAATTTAAACGAATTTCTGATGAGTGGCTCAATGGACGTGATGAAAAGGGCTTCTCTCTGGGCTTCTTTGATCCATATTATTTAAACCAGGCTCCAATTGCGGTCATTCGCGATAAAAATGATGCGATTGTAGCTTTTGCTAACATCATGCCAACGGGTGATCGAGTGATGACTTCGGTTGACTTAATGCGGTCGGGAAATGATGCTCCGTCTGGAATTATGGATGGAATCTTCATTCATCTCTTCAGGTATTCAAAGGATGAGGGTTACAAGTGGTTTAACTTAGGAATGGCACCCCTAGCTAATGTGGGTGAATCAAAATTTAGTTTTATTAACGAAAAAATTGCTCACTTAATTTATCAGTATGGTGATGCCTTCTATAGCTTTCAAGGATTGCGGTCTTATAAGCAGAAATACGTCGATAACTGGGTGTCCAAGTACTTCGTATACCGCAAGGATAATTCATTGGTATTCACGATGCTACAGCTCTTATCGGTGGTTAGTGAACGTCCCACGATTGAAAATGTTGAAGAAAATATGCCATAAAAAAGAGGTTTCAGAATTAATTCTGAAACCTCTTTTTAGTTGAACAATTATTTTGAGTTCTTTTTATTACCAATATCGTAGTCGGAATCGCTCATTGCTTCAACGTTACCAAGTCGATAACCGTTACCGACTTGGGAGAAGAAGTCATGATTGACCGTAGCAGTGGAGATTCCGTTCATAACGATTGGGTTAACGTCTGCTTCAGTATCAGGGAACATTGGATCTTGTCCTAGATTCATGAGGGCCTTATTGGCGTTATATCTAATGAAAGTTAAAACATCTTCAGACCATCCCACTTGGTCGTAAAGCAAATGGGTGTACTTTTCCTCGTTTTGATAAAGGTCGTACAAGAAGTTATACATCCAATCCTTTAAATCATTTTGTTCATTTTCACCTAATTGGTTGAACTGAACTTGGAATTTATAGCCAATGTATGTTCCGTGTACCGATTCGTCACGAATAATTAATTTAATGATTTCAGCAACGTTTGGAAGCTCGTTATGACCGAGGTACCAGATGGGAGTATAGAATCCAGAGTAAAAAAGAAAAGTTTCAAGGAACACACTAGAAATTTTCTTTTTTAATGGATGACCATCGTCATGGTATAACGAATAGATCTTTTTCGTTTTGTTTTGGAGGAATTCTTCTGTATCACTCCAATGAAAGATTTCATCAATTTCATCAGGGGTGTTTAAAGTTGAAAAAATGGATGAATAGCTTTTGGCGTGAACGGATTCCATAAATTGAATGTTATTTAAAACCGCAATTTCATGTTGGGTAACAGCATCATTTCTAAGGGCGGCCATTCCGTCTTGAGACTGTAAGGTATCCAGTAAAGTTAAGCCACCAAAAACGTGACCAACAATCCATTTATGATCATCGTCAAGCGAACGCCAATCCTTTAAATCATTTGACAAAGGAATTCTGGTATCAAGCCAGAACTGTTCGGTTAGTTTTTCCCAGGTGGCTTTATCAATCTCGTCGCCAATGGAATTCCAATTAATGGCCTTGTAGTTTCCCTGTAACTTTCCGGTTAAAACTTTATTAATGTCCATAAATTCCCTCCTAAAGATTAAATTACACAGCTTTCACACTCGTTAGCACCAACTTCAGTGTTGTCGTCGGTAAATGTCCGCACATAGTAGAGCGATTTAATTCCCTTTTTGTAGGCGTAATTACGAAGGATCGTTAAATCTCTGGTGGACATTTTGTTACTTCGACCGTCTTTCCATTCGTATAGCCCTTCAGGAATGGTTGAGCGCATGAAGAGAGTCAAACTCATTCCCTGATCGACGTGTTTTTGAGCGGCGGCGTAAACGTCAATCACCTTTCGCATGTCCGTGTCGTAAGCTGACTCGTAGTAAGGAATGGTGTCATTAGAAAGGTAGGGGGCCGGATAGTAAATTGTCCCGATTTTGGACTCTTGTCTGGCTTCAATTTTTTGAACAATCGGGTGCAGACTAGCGGTAGCATCACCGATGTAAGCAGTGGAACCGTTTGGAGCAACTGCCATTCGGTTTTGGTGGTACAAACCATATTCCATGATTGACTTCTTTAAATCTTCCCAATCTTTTTCAGTTGGAATAAAGACACCATCAAACAATGACTTGACTTTTTTGGAAGTTGGCTCCCAACTTTTATTTACGTATTGATCAAAATAAGAACCGTCAGCGTACTTACTCTTGTCGAAGTTATGAAAGACCTTCCCGCGATCCTTTGCCATTTGATTTGAGGCCTTTAAGGTCCAGTAATTTAATAACATGAAATAGGTGCTGGTAAATTCAATGGATTCCTTTGAACCATAATACATATGATTTTTAGCAAAATAAGAGTGAAGACCCATAGCTCCTAAACCAATTGAGTGACTTAATTCATTGCCACGTCTGACTGATGGAACAACGTTAATTGATGAATGATCGGTCACAAAAGTGAGAGCTTTGACCATGGCTTCGACTGATTTACCGAAGTCGGGAGAAGCCATCAAATTGACAACGTTCGTTGACCCTAAATTACAAGAAACATCGGTTCCAAGCTGTTCGTAATTTTGTTCATCATCAACAATTGATGGGGTTTGGACTTGCATAATTTCAGTACATAAGTTACTCATGACGATTTTGCCATCAACTGGATTGTCGCGATTGGCGGTGTCGATATTGATAATGTATGGGTAGCCGGACTCTTGTTGTAACTTACCAATTTCTGTTTCTAGTTCACGGGCCCTGATCTTCTTTTTGCGAATATTCTTGTTGTTGACCATGTTGTCGTATTCTTTAGTGATATCGACGTAAGAAAAGGGAACGCCATACTCACGTTCAACGTCGTACGGACTAAATAAGTACATATCTTCATTGTTTTTAGCTAGTTCATAGAATTTATCTGGGACAACTACACCCAGGGAAAGAGTGTTAACCCGAATTTTTTCGTCGGCATTTTCCTTTTTAACCCCTAAGAACTCGATGATGTCGGGATGGAAGACACTTAAATAAACAACCCCAGCACCGTTTCTTTGGCCTAATTGATTAGAATAGGTAAAACTATCCTCTAGTAACTTCATTACTGGAAGAACGCCGCTAGCTGCTCCTTGAATGTGTTTAATAGGGTCGCCGGCCGCTCTAAGGTTAGAAAGGTTGATCCCAACTCCACCACCAATTTTGGATAATTGAAGGGCCGAATTAATGGTACGACCGATGGTATTCATGTTATCGGTGGTTTGAAGTAGAAAACACGAAATCAACTCACCCCTGCGTTTCTTTCCAGCATTTAAAAAAGTTGGAGTGGCTGGTTGAAAGCGTTGATGAATTAATTCATCAGCAAGATCCATGGCAAGCTTTTGATCGCCATCAGCAAGAAACAAGGCGTTCATTGCGGTTCTGTCTATGTAGCTTTCTAAGTACATGGAATTGTCATCAGTTTTCATGGCGTATTGAGCATAAAACTTGTATGCAGCCATAAATGATTTGAAGTGAAAATCTTGTTTTTCCAAATACTTGTATAATTTTTCAATGAATGAAAAAGGATATTTATTTACAAAATCCTCTTCAATGTAATTATGCTTAATTAGATAATCAAAACGATCTTTTAAAGAATCAAACTTAACGGTATTTGGATTAACGTTTTCTTTGAAAAAGGCTTTTAAAGCTTCCTGATCTTTTTCCAATTGGATTCTGCCATCGACAGGGATATTAATTTCATTATTTAGTTCGTAATACGTAACATCGTGCAAATCTTTTAAAGACATATTGGATTACTCTCCCTTAATCGTGTCGTACAAAATATCTGAAACGTTGGTTTTGTACTATACTATAAATATGAAAAATTTAACCAACTAGTTTCTTTAATTGGTCAGGTTGAAACCCACTAAATGCTTCAAGTGCTTGACTCTCAACAACTGGAACAGCTTGAAAGCCTTCACCCTTCAGGTAATCGACGTATTCCGGATTTTCGGATGTGTTTTTTTCAACGAAGTCAACGTTGTGTTCGCTAAGGAAACGTTTTGTCATCTTGCATTGGATACAATTGTTCTTGGTAAATACAGTAATTCTTTTCATTTTGTTTCATCTCCTTGATATCTTTCACTTGATGAGTTTACTCTCAAAAAGTGAAATTTTCAACAGAAAAAAACACCATATATAGTGAAATTGATAGGAATTAGACGCTATATATAGTGTTTATGGTTTAAATATTATTTTTTTAGGATGTGATTAATTTTGAACGACTTTTATTATACCGCAAATCCTGATGTTAAACATGAGGAAAAACATTGGAACTTTTCTTTACTTAAAACCACGCTAAGTTTTGTGACAGACAACGGTGTGTTTTCTAAAAATACCGTGGATTATGGTTCGCGGGTTTTGATTAATAATGTCGATGTTAATGAAATGCCTCAGGGAGCAATCTTAGACATGGGATGTGGTTACGGCCCGATTGGTCTGTTTTTGGCCAAGACAGATCCAGAACGGCATTTTACTATGGTAGACGTCAATAATTTAGCGTTAAAACTGGCTAAACAGAATGCGGATCTCAATCAGATTGATAACGTAGATATCTTTGTTTCTGATGGGTATCAGAATATTTCCCAAAAGTATGCGGGCATTGTAACTAATCCCCCCGTTCGTGCCGGAAAAAAAGTTGTCGATGAAATGATTACGGGTTCTTATGACCACCTGGTTAATGATGGAACGTTGACGGTGGTTTTACAAAAGAAGCAGGGAGCACCCTCGGCTAAAAAATTAATGAATAAGGTTTTTGGTAACGTACAAATCGTTAAACGTGATAAGGGATATTACATTTTAAAGAGTAGAAAGGAAGTCATAAATGAATGAAAATGATGCGTATTTTATGGACCAAGCTTTAAATGAAGCTAACCATGCTTACGTCATTGGTGAAGTACCGATTGGAGCATTAATCGTTAAGGACGGTCAAATTGTTGGGAAGGGACATAATCTGCGTGAACACACGGAGATTGGAACCGAGCATGCTGAAATCATTGCGATTGAAGAAGCGTGTATCAATTTAAAGAGTTGGCGTTTAAATGATTGTGAGATGTACGTGACGGTTGAGCCTTGTTTAATGTGTGCTGGTGCGATTATTAATACTAGGATTAAAAGATTAGTATATGGAGCAAAAAATGAAAAAGCTGGAGCCGTTGAAAGTCTTTACCACACCCTAAATGATTTAAGACAAAACCATCAGGTTCAAGTGACAAGTGGATTGAAAGCCACCCAATCTGGTAGTATGATGAAGAAATTCTTTAAAGATAAACGCAAATCACGGTAATATTCCTAGACATTTGTGGATTTTTCGGTTATGATAATTAATGCCGTAAGGCCCTGAAGCAAGGGCAGACTTACGAACCGTGTCAGGTCCGGAAGGAAGCAGCACTAAGTATCTTTTGCCTTGTGCTTCTCGTTTTTAGAAATTAAACTCCTAGTCGTTTGACTGGGAGATTTTTTTTGGACAAAATGTCGTTTAAAGTTATTAGCATTTCGTCAATTTTCAAGATATAATAATTAATGGTACCAATTCTCGGCGAAAGGAAGCATTTCATGAGTTATCAAGCACTATATCGGACCTGGCGTCCACAAAGATTTGATGAAATTGTTGGGCAGCCAGTCATTACTCAGACTTTAAAAAACGCATTGATAACTAACCAAATTAGTCATGCGTATTTATTTACGGGTCCCCGTGGAACGGGAAAAACTTCCGCCGCTAAAATTTTGGCTAAAGCGGTTAACTGCCCTAATTTAAAGGATGGCGAGCCCTGTAATGAGTGTGCAACGTGTCTAGCGATTAATAAGGGTGCGTTTAATGATGTCATTGAAATTGATGCTGCTTCTAATAATGGGGTCGAAGAGATCAGAAATATTCGCGATAAGGCGAAGTATTCCCCAACGGAAGGTAAATATAAAGTTTATATCATTGATGAAGTGCATATGTTGTCGACGGGGGCCTTTAATGCCTTGCTTAAAACACTAGAAGAGCCGCCGGAGCACGTCATTTTCATATTGGCTACCACTGAACCCCAAAAGATTCCTGCTACCATCATTTCACGAACGCAACGTTTTGATTTCAAGCGAATCAAGGCTAGTGATATCCTGCAACGAATGGAATACATCCTTTCAAAAAAGGGCATTGAGTACGATGACAAGGCGCTAAGGGTAATCGCTAAAAGTGCTGAGGGTGGGATGCGTGATGCACTTAGTATCCTTGACCAAGCTCTTTCCTACAGTAATGATAAGGTGACATATGAAAGTGCCTTGTCAGTCACTGGCAGTGTCACCAGGGATCGAATTCAGTCGTACTTTGAGGCCGTTTTTAATTCAGACGTTTCGACGGGTTTAAAAATGGTTCAAGAAATTCTTGATGACGGCAAAGACGCTAATCAGTTTATTGAGGACTTAATTGATTATTGTCAGAACATTTTGTTATATCATCAGGATCCAGAAATGGTCCAAAAGAGCGAACTTGGCCTTTTAGGCGACAATTTTAAGACGATTGCTGATAAGGTGGATAGTAATTTAATATATCATTACGTTGAAATTATGAGTGACGTTCAAAGTCAGATGCGTTATTCGTCTCATCCCGATGTTTATTTGGATATTTTAACGGTTAAACTGGCAAATCAAAAAGAAAGTGACCCAGATAACGAATCAAAAAGCGATGATAAGGATACGAAAGTTTTAAAAAAGCAACTGTCTGAGCTGCAAAATCAAGTTAGTGAGTTAAAGTCGGAACTGGGCAATGGGTCAACATCAACTGATGATGATAAGCAACCTAAATCAACTAAATCTAAGCCAATCGCTGATTCCTCTCATTATGATTCCACCAAACAGGTCCGAGTTAATTTGACGAAAGTTTACGATATCCTAGAAAAGGCCACTAGAAAAGATCTGACTACTTATCAGGATATCTGGCAGGAATTACTTCAGTCGTTGTCGGTCACGCAACGAGCCGTGATGCATGTCTCAAACCCCGTTGCTGCGAGTGATAAGGGAGTTGTTGTTGCCTTTGATTATGGCTTTTTGTATCAGAAGGCTGGAACCGATGGTGATTTGATGGATGCACTTCAAAATGGCCTTGATCGTATTTTAGGATTTGTTCCAATGGTGGTGTTTGTACCAAATGATGAATGGCCACAACTTAGAAGTGATTACCTTAAAAATCACCGGTCTCATAATGAAAAAAATCGTTCAAACTCCAAGTCAGAAAAGATGACTTCTAATACGAATAAAGCTTACGAAAAACAAGAACAAACTGAGACGACCAAAGATAAAGATAACAATGATTCGGTTAATACTGCCAAGCAGATGTTTGGTGATGATATAATTGATGTTAAAGATGATTAATTAAAAGGAGAATAATTATGAACGGAATGAACATGGGAAAGATGATGCAAAAAGCTCGTAAGATGCAACAACAAATGCAAAATGAACAAGAAGAAATTGAGAAGAGTGAATTCACTGGAAAAGCTCCAGAAGATATGGTGACCGTTACCTTTACTGGTGACCGCAAGATGAAGGACATGAACGTCAAACCAGAGGCCATTGATCCAGACGATCCAGACATGCTCTCAGATCTAGTGATCAGTGCGGTTAACGATGCACTTTCACAGATTGAAAAGACCACTCAAGATAAGATGGGAAAGTATACCAAGGGAATGAATATTCCAGGTATGTAGAAGAAGGGATTTAAATGCAATACCCAGAACCAATTGCTAAGCTAATCGATAGTTACATGCATTTGCCAGGAATTGGCAGAAAGACCGCCACTAGATTGGCATTTTATACGGTTGATATGAATAAAACCGATGTAAAAAACTTTGCGGATGCCTTAACTTCAACTAAGAATGATTTGCGTTTTTGTTCAATTTGCGGCAATATCACCGAGACCGATCCTTGTGAGATCTGTACCGATGAAAGTCGTGATCAAAGTAAGATTATGGTAGTGGAACAGTCTAAAGATGTGATGACGATGGAAAAAATGAAGGATTATAATGGTCTTTATCACGTTTTACACGGAGTGCTTTCCCCCATTGAGGGGAAGGGTCCTGAAGACATCAATATCAGCTCTTTAATTAAACGACTGCAAAAAAACGAAGAAGTTAAAGAAGTCATCATTGCTACTAATGCCACTCCCGAGGGAGAAGCAACGGCGATGTATTTGGCAAAGTTAATTAAGCCAGCAGGCATTAAAGTTACCAGATTGTCTCATGGACTGTCAGTTGGAAGTGATATTGAATATGCAGATGAGATGACCCTTTCAAAGGCAGTTTCTGGACGCACCGAAATGTGAGGGATGAACGATGTTTTCGTTATTTAGATATAGTTCTATGAAGCAAAATTATGATGACCAATTGCTTGATACCATCAATTTTTTAAAAAATGATTGGGATCAGGCCGTGCAAACTGAACAAGCCGTTTCCGAAACGGACAGTCACTTATTTGCACAAACGATGCTTACAAAGCAAAAATACATGTTTATGTATCGGCAAGCACGAAAACGAAACATTAAAAATGATCGGATTCAACCGTCAGTATATGAAAACTAAACGTAAGCCAGCTAGATCCTAGCTGGCTTTTTAAATAGACAATAAATATAACTTAAAGTACAATGAAAATAGCAAAAATGCTGGGACTGAATCTAATATGACTGGACAATTTATTACATTTGAAGGCACTGATGGTGCTGGAAAAACCACCGTTTTAAATCAGGTGGTTGATAAAATTAAACCAATGCTTAAAGACCAATTGCTAACTACTCGTGAACCAGGTGGAAACCAAGTCTCCGAGCAAATTCGGCAGATAATTTTGAATAAAAACGAGTCAGATATGGATGACCGTTGTGAGGCGCTTTTGTTTGCGGCGGCCAGAAGAGAGCATTTAGTTAAGACCATTTTGCCAGCTTTAAAGGCCGGTCAATTAGTTTTGTGCGACCGCTATCTTGACAGTTCAATTGCGTATCAAGGAGCGGGCCGAGAACTTGGTGAAAACGCCGTTTTATCAATGAATCAGTTTGCTACTGAGGGTTTAATGCCTGATACCACCATTTATTTTGACGTCCCAGTCGACGTTGGATTAGACCGCATTGCTGAACATCGGAGTGGGGAAGTTAATCGTTTGGATCTTCAAGAACACGATTTTTACGTTCGGGTTCATGAAGCTTATGATGAAATTGCCAAACAGAACCCCAAGCGGGTTATTAAGGTTGATGCTACTAAGCCAATTGAACAAGTAGTAGATCAGGTCATTTCCGTGTTGTATAAGAGAGCAGCTAGATATTTTAATGAAAGTAAATAGGAGGATCAGTTATGAAGTTAATTATTGCAATTATCCAAGATAAGGATGCAGCCAAATTACAATCTGAATTCATCAAACATAAGATCCAGGCAACCCAATTATCCACTAAGGGTGGATTCTTGAAGGCTAAAAACGTCACTTATTTGATTGGAGCTAAAGATGATAAGGTCGACGAGATTTTGGATATCATTAAAACAACCTGTGAAACTAGAAAACAATACATGACGCCACCAGTTAGTTTAGCTGGAAGCATTAGTGAGACGTCTTACCCAGTTGAAGTTCAGGTTGGAGGAGCAACGGTTATGATTTTGCCAATGGAATCATTAAATCGCTTCTAGTTAGTTAATATAATGGTAGAAGAAACTTTAGCTCAGACCATAATTAAACAGGCTACCCAAAAACAAGCTACTTTAACACAACACTTTATGGGCGTTATTTCGGCTCAAGATCTCAGTCACTCGTATCTTTTTTCGGGTTCGGATGGTTTGGGAAAATTAGCGGTTGCAAAGACGATTGCAATGCGTTTGTTTTGTAATAACGTTCAAAATGGCATGCCATGTGGCATCTGTAATGAGTGTGTCCGGATCGCAGAAGACGAACATCCTGATGTGGTGATGATCAAACCCGATGGCAGAAGTATCAAAGTTGATTCAATTCGACATTTAAAACATGAATTTTCTAAAAGTGCGGTTGAAGGAAACAAGAAGGTTTTCATTATTGACGGGGCCGATACGATGACTACTAGTGCTGCTAATAGTCTTTTGAAGTTTATTGAAGAGCCAAATGGGCAAGTTAATTCCTTTTTACTTACCAATGACTATCGAAAGATATTACCAACCATCATATCTAGAACGCAGTTAGTAGAATTTCCAAAAATTAACGAAGATAACTTGATTAAGTACGTAACTGATAGAGGATTATCGAAAACGTCTAGTAATCTTATTTTAGAATTAACTGAGGACTTATCTTCAATTGATAAAATGCTTGAAGACGGTTGGTTTAACAAGGTTAAAGAGATAGTTGAGCACTGGTTTAATGAATTAGTTAATGATGATTATCGCGCTTTTACGAGCGTTCAAATTAGCTTTATACCTAATATAACGGGTCAGTTTGAACAACAGATGACTTTAAAAATGATTTATCAAATTTTTAAGGATGTCTTTGATGTCAAGTTTAGGGAATTAAAGCCTGATAGTTTAGGGTTTGGTGATCAGTATTCCCTTTTGAAACAGATGGCTAACCAGTTATCAGATGATCAATTAATTGAAATCATCACAACGGTCTTGAACAGTGCCAAAAAACAAGATCTAAACGTTAGCTTCCAAAATATTTTGGAGGTTATTACCCTGAAATGTTTAGCAGTCATTGAAGGAGGAGCAAAAGTCGATTGAAAGAATCAGATGTTAACGAAGAATTTAATAATTTGGAATCACAATCGGAATTAATGAGTGAAAAAATTGGTGATCTTCGGGATGAAATTGATAAAGTCATCGAGGAAAATTCAGAACTGAAGATTGAAAATGAACATCTTCGAGAGTTAATTTCGGGAAAAGATGGGAAAAACAAAAAGAAGCAGCAACTTTCGATGTCTAAGAAGAATTTGGAAAAGTTGTATAACGAGGGATTTCATGTTTGCACACAGTTTTATGGAAAACGGCGTAACAGTAATAGTAGTTGTATGTTTTGTACCGATATCATTTACGGAGAAAGGTAATTCCATTGGATTTATCAGTTCAAAAAAGTTTTGCAGATCATAATAAGGGCAGTTTATATCTGGTTCCTACACCAATTGGTAATCTTGATGATATGACGATTAGAGCCATCAATATTTTAAAAGATGTTGATTTGATTGCCGCTGAAGATACGAGGAATACCCAGAAACTTTTAAATCATTTTGATATTACGACCAAACAAATTAGTTTTCATGAGCATAATACTGAACAACGAGCACCTGAATTAGTTGAAAAATTAATCAATGGGATTTCAATTGCACAAGTCAGTGATGCAGGAATGCCTTCAATTAGTGATCCTGGACGTGAATTAGTAAAGCAGTGCATTGAACATGATATTTCCGTGATAAGCATTCCGGGACCAAACGCTGGCCTTACTAGTTTAATTGCTTCAGGACTTAAACCTCAACCGTTTTTGTTTTATGGATTTTTAAAACGGAAACCCAAAGAGCAGGTTGATGAACTAAAGATTTTAGCACAAGAATATCCGACCTTGATTTTTTATGAAGCGCCTCATCGACTTAAAAAGACGCTCTTAAACATGCAAAAGGTTTTTGGCAATCGGCAGGCAGTGCTTGCAAGAGAGCTCACTAAAAAGTTTGAAGAATACGTTCGTGGTGGTCTTGACGATTTAGTGGAATGGTCCAAACAAAATGAGATTAGAGGAGAGTTTGTCATTCTAGTTTCTGGGAATCCAGCCGGGTTTAAACTTCATGAAGAGAAGCAAAATGGAGCTCAATTGTCGGTTTACGAGCAGGTTGATCAATTAATTAGTAACGGTGAAAAGCCAAATGGCGCGATTAAGCAAGTCGCTAAGCAAAATGGGTTAGTCCGTCAGGATGTTTATAATCAATACCACCACATAGAATAAGATAAGAGGAATTAAGATGACTGGAGATATTTTTTCTGAAGACCATGTAGTTGAGTACTATGAAACCAATTTACTGGGTAACATTACTCTTTCAATGTTAATTGACGTGATCATTATGATTTCACAGGACCAAGCAAAAGCACTCGGTGTAAGTACCAGACATGTGATTGAACATGGCGTAACTTGGGTTGTTGTTCAAACCGACATGGATATTACGCGTCTTCCTAAGGTTCATGAAAAAATTCAGGTTCAAACGAGGGGAACTTCATACACTAAGTACTTTGCGTACCGTGAATTCTGGGTTAGAGACGTTGACGGGAATGAATTAGTTCATGTTGGTAGTTTGTGGGTCATGATGGACATTAAATCTAGGAAAATGGTTCGATTAGAGGAAGATATGATTACTCCCTATCACTGTGATCGAGTAAGAAGGATTCAACGGTTAAGAAAGATTCCTCAAATTCATGATGAACAAAATCTTATGAAGACTGAGTATCACGTTCGTTTTACTGACATTGATTGGAATTCTCATGTCAATAATGCCAAATACATTGGATGGATGGTTGATGATTTATCCTATGATTTTTTGGCAACTCACGTTCCAAAGCAAGTAAGTATTAAGTATGAAGATGAAGTTACATATGGTGATCCGGTCGTAAGTCGAAGCAAACTCATTAAGACCGGTGATCAAATTCAATCGATCCACGATATTTCGGTCAACGATGATACTAAATCGATTGCCGAAATTAAATGGAAGAAGCTGAATAAAGAAGGAAGTAAATAATATGCACGTTTTAGCAGTTGATACCTCTAATCAACCATTAACTGTGGCAGTTTTAAAAGACGAACAGGTGCTAGCAACAACCACGATGACAACGCATAGAAAACATGCTGAATACTTAATGCCGGTGGTTGGAGAGTTGGTTAAGTATGCCAATTTAACTCCACAAGATCTGGATCGGGTCGTCGTAAGTAATGGTCCTGGTTCATACACTGGGATTAGAATTGCCACCACGGTTGGAAAAGTTTTGGCCGATACATTGAATATTGATTTGGTTGGCATTTCAAGTCTCATGGCGCTTGTTTTAAACGTGCAAAAACACGACCAGTTGGTAGTGCCATTATTTGATGGTAGAAACGATAATTTGTTTACTGGTCTGTACCGTACTTCCGATCGTGGTCCCGAGTCGGTAATTAAAGATCAACACGTTAATTTTGATAAGTGGATGACCAAACTGGACAAGTTTGATGAGCCCATCGTATTCGTTGGAAGGGATGTTGCTCATTTTTCCGAGCGCTTAAAACAACATTTCGGGAAAGATTTCAAATATATGACTGGAATTGATAACCTGCCACAGGCAGCTAAAATTGGTATCTATGGGGAAAAGCAAGAACCAGTTGCTGATGTTAACAATTTTAATCCCAATTATCTTCGTTTAACCAAAGCACAAGCAGACTGGCAAAAGTTAAACCCGGGGAGGGAAAACGAGTCTTATGTTGAAGAAAATTGAGGCATGGTTAAAAAAGAACGTTAAAAAAAAGGAAGAAGCTAAGATTCAGCGTGGACTTCAGATTAAAAATCACATTGTTGATGTGAATGGAGTCGATTACTATTTTGGCAAGGGTTCTATTACTGACATCCCTGACATTGTGAATGTTGAAGAAGAGGTTTACGACAAAAAGGCAGCTTGGGATCGAGAACGTTTCCTAAATGATCTAAAAAAGCACAAAAACAGTTTATACTTGGTAATTAGGAAAGCCGACGAATTGATTGCTTTTGTCGGTTGTTCGATTTCTCGTGATAGTAAGAATTGTCACGTTGAAAATATTGCGGTGTTACCCAAATTCCAAAATCGCGGATTGGGATATTTTTTGCTTACCATGGTTATCAGAAGAGCTCGACTGATGAGACTTAAAAGTGTTTCAATCGAAATTCGATTAGGAAATATTAAAGCTCAAGATTTGAATCGGGATCTTGGGTTTGTTCAGGTTGGAATTGATCCAGATTACTATAATGATGGTGAAGATGCTGTGGTAATGAAACTGGATTTATCCAAGCAAAAAGTGGCACCAAATAATTTTGGAAGATAGTTAGAGACGGGTGAGTATTAATGCAAGATAATAGTGTGATTTTGGCGTTTGAGAGTAGTTGTGATGAAACAAGTGTTGCTGTTATCAAGGATGGTAAAGAAATTTTATCAAACGTTGTTGCAACTCAGATTAAAAGTCATCAGCGATTTGGTGGTGTGGTACCAGAAGTGGCTAGTCGTCATCATATTGAAGAGATTACCATTTGTATAAATGATGCTTTGAAACGTGCAAACGTCACATACGATGATTTAACGGCAGTAGCTGTGACCTATGGCCCAGGATTGGTTGGTGCACTTTTGATTGGAGTCACCGCTGCCAAAGTGGTAGCTTGGGCTCATCATCTACCCCTTATTCCAATTAATCACATTGCAGGACATATTTATGCTACTAACTTTATTAAGCCAATTGAGTTTCCGGCAATGGCACTTGTGGTATCTGGTGGTCATACGGAGCTTGTTTTTATGCCCGAAGAAGGTAAGTTTGAGATCATCGGTGAGACTAGAGACGATGCCGCAGGTGAAGCATTTGATAAAATTGGGAGAGTTTTAGGAATTAATTATCCAGCTGGCCCAACCGTTGACAAAATGGCTCAAAAGGGAAAGGATACTTTTAATTTTCCACGTGCGATGGAATCAGATGGTAATTATGATTTTAGTTTTAGCGGACTTAAAAGTGCTTTTATCAATACCGTTCACCATGCCAATCAGATTGGAAAGACTCTAAATAAGAACGATTTAGCTGCTAGTTTTGAAGCTGCCGTAGTGGACGTTTTGGCAAAAAAATCACAAAGTGCACTTGAAAATTATCCTGTAAAAGAGTTTATTTTAGCTGGTGGAGTTGCCGCGAATAAGGGCATTAGAAATCGACTAGATGCGATTGCCAGTAAGGAAAATGTGGAATTTGTCAAGGCTCCGCTTAAGTTGTGTGGAGATAATGCAGCAATGATAGGAGCTGCTGCAGCAGCAATGCAGCACCATCAGGAAAAAGGAAAAGCTTCACTAAATGCTGATCCAGGATTAGAATTTGAGTGGGCTCAAAATGAAAAATAAATCGTTAACAACAAATTATTAAATTAATTTATCCTGCCCTGTGGGGCTTTTCAGCCGATTTCATTTTTATATTATTTCACAAACAATTTCTTTATGTTAGAATTAATTTTGTGACTTATTAATCTCGACAATAATAATAGGAGATTTGAAAATGGCTGAGACAAAAATTCCACGTGCAACCGCGAAACGATTGCCGCTTTACTATCGTTATTTAAATATTTTACATGACGGTGGAAAGAAACGAATATCATCAAATGAATTGGCCGACGCAATTCAAGTGGATTCTGCTACAATTCGTCGTGACTTTTCATATTTTGGTGCCCTTGGTAAGCGAGGTTATGGATATGACGTAGACAGTTTACTAGAATTTTTCAAGAAGATCTTGAACCAAGATCAATTAACCAATGTAGCATTGATCGGTGTTGGTAACTTGGGTCATGCCCTTTTGAATTTTAACTTCCACATGGATAGTAATATTAGAATTTCCGCTGCTTTTGACGTTAATCCTAAAAATGTTAATACCATTCAAGGTGGGGTTCCAATTTACCCAATGGATCAATTGGTAAAACAGCTTAAAGATCAACAAATCAGTGTTGTGATTCTCACAGTTCCTGGTAAAGTTGCTCAACAAGTTGCTGATCAAGTTGCCAAAGCGGGTGTAAAAGGAATTTTAAACTTCACATCAGTCCGATTATCGGTTCCAAAGGAAATTAGAGTTCATAATGTTGATTTAACTAATGAACTGCAAACATTGATCTATTTTATTGATCATTATGATAAAGATTAAGCATCCAATTTTGGATGCTTTTTTATTTTTATCGGGCAAAGTTCTTGCATTAGTTGTGAAAAAATAATATATTAAGAATGTAAGTTAGCACTTGATAAGTGCAAGTGCTAAAATTTAATAAAGATATTTATTGGAGGGATTAACGTGTTAGAACCATTAGGAGATCGCGTAATTGTCGAAGTGCAAGAACCAGAAGAAAAAAACGTCGGTGGAATTGTTTTAGCAAATAACGCTAAAGAAAAACCACAGATGGGTAAAGTTGTCGCTGTAGGCGAGGGTCGAGTTCTTGATAACGGACAAAAAGTTGCCCCTTCTGTTAAAGAAGACGACATGGTCATGTTTGATAAGTATGCAGGGACAAAGGTTGAATATGATGGTACTCCATACCTTGTAATGCACGAAAAAGATTTACTTGCAATCGTTAAATAATAAAAATAAATTAATTAATATGAGGTGATAATAATGGCTAAAGAAATTAAGTTTTCTGAAAATGCTAGAAATTCGATGTTAAATGGTGTTGACAAATTAGCTGACACTGTAAAAACAACTATGGGTCCAAAAGGACGTAACGTTGTTCTAGAAGAAAAAGCTGGAGATCCAACAATCACAAATGATGGTGTTACCATTGCTAAAGCAATTGATCTTCCAGATCACTTTGAAAATATGGGTGCTAAGTTAGTATCTGAAGTTGCTTCTAAAACCAATGACGTTGCCGGTGATGGTACTACTACTGCTACTGTTCTTGCCCAAGCAATCGTTAAAGAGGGTATGAAGAACGTTACCGCTGGTGCTAATCCCGTTGGAGTTCGTCAAGGAATCGAAAAGGCTACTAGAACAGCCGTTGACAGTCTTCACAAGATGAGTCACCAAGTAACTAGCAAGGAAGATATCGCTCAAATTGCTTCAATCTCATCAGCTAACGAAAAGGTTGGTAATTTGATTGCCGACGCAATGGAAAAAGTTGGTAATGATGGTGTTATTACGATTGAAGAATCACGTGGTGTTGACACTAGTTTAGACGTTGTTGAGGGTATGGAATTTGATCGTGGATACATGTCACAATACATGGTTACCGACCAAGAAAAAATGGAAGCTAACCTAGATAATCCCTACATTTTAATTACTGACAAGAAAATCACTAATATCCAAGACATTTTGCCATTACTTCAATCAGTCGTACAACAAGGTCGTTCACTCTTGATCATTGCTGATGATATTGGTGGAGAAGCTCTTCCAACCTTAGTTTTGAACAAGATGCGTGGAACCTTTAATGTTGTAGCTGTTAAGGCTCCCGGCTTTGGTGATCGTCGTAAAGAACAACTCCAAGACATCGCTACTTTGACTGGTGGTACTGTAATTACTTCTGATCTTGGATTAGATCTAAAAGACACTACCATTGATCAATTAGGTCAAGCTAATAAGGTTAACGTTACTAAAGACAGCACAACTATCGTTGAAGGTAAGGGTAGCAAAGAAGCTATCGACAAACGAATTGATGAAATCAAACAACAAATTGATGCCACTGATTCTGACTTTGACCGTGATAAGTTGAAGGAACGTTTAGCTAAGTTGGCTGGTGGAGTTGCTGTTATCAAAGTTGGTGCAGCCACTGAAACTGAACTTAAAGAACGTAAGTACCGAATTGAAGATGCTTTGAATGCTACTAGAGCCGCTGTTGAAGAGGGATTTGTTCCCGGTGGTGGTACAGCCTTTATCAACATCTTGAATGACGTTGCTAAAATCCCCGCTGAAGGTGATGAAGCAACTGGAGTTAACATTGTTGTTAAAGCCCTAGAAGCACCAGTAAGACAAATTGCTGAAAATGCTGGGATTGACGGTTCAGTTATTGTTGATCATTTGAAAGACGAAAAACCAGGCATTGGTTACAATGCATTGACTGGCAAGTACGAAGACATGATCAAAGCTGGTGTCGTTGACCCAACTAAGGTAAGCCGTTCAGCACTTCAAAACGCTGCATCTGTTTCAGCTCTTCTATTAACTACTGAAGCCGTTGTTGCCGAACAACCAAAAAATGATAATGATCAACCAGCTGCTCCACAACAACCTGGAATGGGTGGAATGATGTAATTTAAGTTTTAATAAAAAAGAGTCCGAATGGACTCTTTTTTATTTCCAATTATGATGAATTATCTAGTTTAATGTAGTACAATTGCATTTGACTTTAAAATTACGGTTTTACTAGGTTAAATATGACATATTAAAGGAGTATGGATTAAATGTGGCGGTATTTAAAAAGATTAATTATTGGACGTCCGCTTAAGACAACGGAAGGCTCTGGTCAATCTCTCACTAAGTTCAAAGGTTTAGCATTGCTATCATCTGATGCCTTATCATCAGTTGCTTATGGTACTGAACAGATTACTGCCGTTTTGATTACCTTATCGACCGCGGCATTAATGTATCAAATGTGGGTCGCACTACTAGTGTTGGTTCTGTTAGCCGCAATCACATTATCTTATCGACAGATTATTTATGCTTATCCATCTGGTGGAGGTGCCTACGTTGTTGCCCGAACCAATTGGGGTGACACTGCTGGTTTAGTTGCTGGTGGGTCCCTATTAGTTGATTATATGTTAACGGTTGCCGTTTCAACGACTTCTGGGACTGAAGCGATTACTTCTGCCATCCCTGCGCTATATAATTATCAGGTTCCGATCGCAATCTTAATTGTAATATTTATTATGATTTTGAATCTTCGTGGAATGCATGATTCAGCTTCATTCCTGGTTATTCCAGTGTACCTATTTATTGTGATGATTATCATTTTAATCATTGTTGGTGCTTATAATATTTTAACTAATAAAATTACTTATCATGCGTATGCTCCACTGAATACCTCAGTTAAGGGAATGACCTTGGTATTATTCTTTAAGGCATTCTCATCTGGTTCAGCATCGTTAACTGGAGTTGAAGCCATTAGTAATGCGGTTCCAAACTTTAAACAACCAAAACGAAAGAACGCTGCCAATACATTAGGTATCATGGCCATTATTTTAGGAATCTTCTTTGCTGGGATTACCTTTCTAAGTTACTACATGGGAGTTATTCCTAACGCTAAAGATACCGTCTTATCACAGATTGGTACCAATGTCTTTGGTCACGGAATCATGTACTACTTACTTCAGCTTGCAACTGCCTTGATTTTAGCTGTTGCTGCTAACACTGGTTTCTCAGCCTTTCCAATTTTGGCCTACAACATGGCTAAGGATAAATATTTGCCACATGCCTACCTGGATAAGGGTGACCGACTAGGTTATTCAAATGGAATTATTTCGTTAGCTTTAGGTGCGATTGTTTTAATTGTCCTCTTTAAGGGTAAAACCAATCTCTTAATTCCACTCTATGCTGTTGGTGTGTTTGTTCCATTTACGTTGTCTCAATCTGGAATGATTGTTCACTGGTTCAGAAATAAAGATGGCTTATGGCCGGTGAAGGCTGTCATTAATTTTATTGGAGCGTTCATCTCAGTGATGTTAGTCTTCTTCCTGTTTGCACTTCATTTTGCAAACGTTTGGCCATATCTCATTATCATGCCGTTGCTCCTTTTGATGTTTTACAAAATTCATCTTCACTATCAGCGAATTGCTGAGCAGCTTCGTATTTCAACTGATCCGAATTATGAGAATCATACCTATGCTGGTTCAACGGTAATCGTGTTAGTGGGAAATGTTACCCAAGTTACTAGACAAGCAATTAACTATGCGAGATCGATTGGTGACAATGTCATTGCCATGCACGTTTCGTTTGCCGATAATCCGCAAAAAGAAGAGAAAATTTCAACGAAGTTTAAGGAAGAGTATCCAGACATTCGATTTGTCGATATTCATACTTCGTATCGTTCGGTTGTCGATCCAGTGCTTCGTTTCTGTGATGTTATTGCGAAACAGGATGAGGATCGTAATTATACTACGACGGTTCTGGTTCCTCAGTTTGTACCAAAACACTACTGGCAACAAGTCCTTCATAATCAGACCGCTGTTCGATTAAGAAGTGCCTTGAATTCACGTCAGGACATCATTGTATCGACGTATAACTATCATTTAAGTGAATAATAGAACAAAAAGCTAGGCTATGTTAAACATAGCCTAGCTTTTGTTTTGGATTTAAAGGTGCACAATATGAGCAAATAGTGGGACGATGATATCAACGACCACCGAAATAATGACCACCGCAATCGCAGCCATGGAACCCTGAACTTCACCAAGTTCAAGAGCTTTAGCTGATCCAAGGGTGTGTCCTGCCGTTCCAAGACCCAATCCAATTCCGATGGGGTTCTTCAATCTGAATATTTTAATGATCCAGTCGCCAAGTGCGTAAATAATAACAGCGTTTAAGATACATGCCATGGCGGTAATTGCTGGCACACCGTTAATGCCTTGAGCGATTGGCATTGCAACTGCGGTAGTGGCAGCCTGCGGAAGCATGGAAGCAATTTCTGACTTGTTTAATCCAATTAACTTGGAGACAAAGTACATGATGATTACCGAAATGGTTAAACCGATTATTAGTGATAACAAAATTTCAAACCAGTACTTTTTCACGATGTCGTTTCGCTTGAAGAGTGGGACTGCGAAAGCAATCGTGGTAGGGAAGAGGAACCAGAAAATAATATCACCACCGGGCTTATACAGATTAGTGTAAATCCAGGTAATGTTAATCCCCGTTGCTTTGCTCATTAACCAGAGAACAAAGATCCCGAGCACCATCCCAACAAATAATGGTTGAAAAAGAAAAAAACCGTTAAATTTTTTAAATAGAAATGATCCAATCAGATAGACCACCAATGATAAAGCAATTCCAAACATTGGATTGCCTAAAAATTTTAATAGTTCCGTTTGCATATTTGGTTACTCCTTATCAATGTCTTGTTTTTTGCCAAAAATTTTATTGCGGGCCCATATCAAAAAAGTAGCAACTAAAGCCACCGACACCAACATGACGACTGTCGAAATAATGATCATAATCACTAGTTTGACGCCAGAATGTTTCATAATGTCGAGGGAGGCCGCTAATTGAATTCCAGAAGGGACGAAAAGGAATCCTAGGATTCCAATAAAAAATGATCCGACCTTTTCGACCTGTTCTGGTTTAATGACTTTAAAGGTCAATAACAAATATAATATCACCAAACCAATTACTGGGGTTGGAACTGGAAAGTTGGCTGGAAAGAGTGCTGAGATTAGGCTTGAGACGAATAAAATGACCCCAAAGATACCGAGTTGAGTTAACAATGGAGCATCTTTTTGGGGCTTTTCTTCTTTATTTTGCATGTTTTGCTCCTTTCAAAAGTATGTGATTGATTTAGCTATTTCTATATTTAATATAATATATGAAATGAACTAAAAAACAAACCAAAATTTTAATTGTTATCATTAGATTTAATTATCATTAAATTAAATAAAGGGAAGCTTGTGTTTGTTATTTTCCGTTTGTATAATTGAATATAAACTTAATCGTGGAAGGCCATACTTAATTGAAATTTGAAATATTCGTCTATTTGTTTGCAACGATGATAATGTCGGCGGTTTTAACCCCTTTTATCAGAATTTTAGCATTCAAAATTGGCGCCATTGATAAACCGAATAAAAGACGTGTAAATAAAATTCCAATGCCAACGTTGGGTGGTCTGGCAATTTTTATTGCTTATACCATTACGACTTGCGTTTTTTTGCGAAACCAAATTCCATCTAGTAAGTTGTGGGGAATTCTGGGCGGAGAAATTATTATCATTATGACGGGAGTCATTGATGATATTTTTGAATTGAAGCCACGACAAAAGGTGATTGGGATCTCGCTAGCAGCACTATGGGTATACATTTTTGCGGGCATTCAGATGAGCTCCATTACGCTCCCATTCTTTGGTGATGTTAGTCTGGGATGGTTAAGTCTACCAATTACCTGGATATGGATTCTGGGGATTACGAACTCAATTAATTTAATCGATGGACTGGATGGACTAGCGACGGGGATTGCCATTATTGCTCTGACTACCATGGGAATCATTGGCTTATTCTTTTTAAACGTCGGTAACGTTTACGTGTCAATCATGATTTTTACCTTTGCCGCTTCCTGTTTGGGCTTTTTACCGTATAATTTTTTCCCAGCTCGAATCTATCTAGGGGATACGGGATCCTTATTAATTGGCTTTATGATTTCGGTCTTTTCTTTACAAGGTCTTAAAAACGCCACCTTCATATCGGTCATTATTCCCGTTGTGATTTTGGGAGTCCCAATCTCGGACACCGCTTATGCAATTTTACGGCGGATTTTGAACAAGCAACCCATCTCTCACGCTGATAAGCACCATTTGCATCATCGATTGATGCAGATTGGTTTGACCCACCGACAAACGGTTTTGGTGATTTACGGGATTGCGTTAATTTTCGCTTTCATCTCTTTACTCTATCCATTGTCCAGTTTCTGGGGATCAGTCTTGTTGACGGTTGCCACTTTGATTGGGATTGAGCTTTTTGTGGAAGCCATTGGATTAGTCGGAAAGAACCGGCAACCCTTGCTTAATTTGATTAAACGCGTTGTGACTGGAACAACCAGTAAGGCTAATCACGAAACCGAAATCACTAAAACCAAGGCAAAGCATAAAACCAAATCAAACAAAAAAGAGTAGTTCATTGAAGGTGAACTACTCTTTTTAGACTAAACTGGACTCTCAAAATAAGCTTCCTTACCAATCTTGAATTGAACGTCTCCTGCAAGCAAATTGTTGATTTTTGTTTTGAAGTCATCAATCACATGATTTGAAATGGCGGTGCTTACCCGAACACTGGTGTCATATTCAACGTTAGTAATTGGTAGATTATTTTGTTTAAGAAAGTATTGGAGTTTATCATTTAACTTATAGGATACTGAAATAGTAAGTGCGGTTTTAAGCGTCATTTTACTAATTCCAACCCTTTCAATCACATCCGATGCCGAGTTACTATATGCTCGAATTAGGCCACCAGCACCTAGTTTGATGCCACCAAAGTACCTTGTTACTACGATTACTGTGTCGTGAAGCTCCATGTTTTTAATGGCATCCAGGATTGGAATACCGGCAGTCCCACTGGGTTCGCCGTTGTCACTTTCTCGCTGGATATCATCATTTGGGCCAATGACATAGGCAAAACAATTGTGGTTGGCCTTTTTATTTTGGTTTTTGATACTGGCGATGAATGCTTGAGCACTCGCTTCGTCCGTGACACGAGATACGGAAGCAATAAACTTTGATTTTTTGATAATAATTTCATTTTGACCAGCTTGTTTAATGGTTAAAAAAGAATTTTGCATTAAATTATTCCTGTTCTTCGTATTTAAAAATGGAGGCGGATAGTCAATGATCAAAGATCAAAAAGAACTAATGGGAAGACTTACGCCAAGCACTTTGATTGATCCGATACTTTTAAGTGATCCACTTCTTAATTTTGAATTAGCGGTAACGGTTAATCAAACTACTATTTATTGTAACCGATGTGGATTCAATTGTGAAAAATCAAAATGTGAACTTCCCAATCATATTTTTTACTGCCCCAATTGCATCGAAATGGGGCGAATTGATTCGTCGATGAAACTGGTTAGTGTCCTAGAAACAAATCGTTTTGTGGTTCCAAGTAATGTTTTGACTTGGGATGGGACGCTAACTGTAAATCAAAAAGACTGTGCGTTAAGGATGATTGAATCAGTAAAACATCACCGTGATCATCTACTGTGGGCGGTTACTGGGGCTGGTAAGACCGAGATGCTTTTTCCGGTATTAACATGGGCAATTAAACGTAAATTTCGAATTGCCATTGCTTCTCCCAGAGTGGACGTGTGTTCGGAACTTTATCCGCGTCTTAAAGCGGCTTTTTCTAACCTTGATATGGTTTTATTGCATGGTAAAAGTAAAGACAAGTACCATTATTGTCAACTGACTGTCTGTACGACCCACCAACTCATGCGTTTCTTTCATGCTTTTGATTTATTGATTATTGATGAAGTTGATGCGTTTCCATTCGTTAACAACGTTAACCTGGAGTTTGCCGTAAAGCATGCCTTAAAGACTACGGGACAAAGAATCATGTTAAGTGCCACTCCAAGTAAACGACTGAGAACCCAAATCACGCGTGGAAATGGAGATATGAGTTATTTGCCGATCAGGTTTCATGGTCATTTATTGCCCGTGATTAAAGTTCACTTGTCAAGAAAATGGCGGATGCAATTATCAAAGGGAAGGTTACCCCATCAATTAATTAAAATGTGTCAGCGTAACGTTGCAATTAGAAGAAGATTTTTATTGTTTGTTCCTAAGATTAAAGATTTACCGGTGGTTGATCGGATTTTAAGCAAACAAATCCGTGGTCCAAAGGTATGGGAATGTGTTTATTCTGCTGACAAGAAACGAATGGAAAAGGTTCAAGCCATGCGTAACCAGCAAGTGTTATTTTTAGTGACTACGACCATTTTAGAACGAGGAGTGACGTTTCCAGATATTGATGTAATGGTACTGGGGGCTGACGATGAAGTCTTTTCTACGTCGTCATTAGTTCAGATGGCAGGAAGAGTGGGTCGAAAAAGGACCAGACCGACCGGTAACGTTGATTTTTTTGTGGGCAGTTTTTCAAGACGAATTACTAGCGCCCAAAATGAGATTAAGGCTATGAATCGCAGAGGGATGAAATTAAAAAGTCATGAATAAATGTGTATGGTGTAATCAAATTATTAGAAGTGATGTGAGCATTTCCTTTATTTTAAGTTTTCGTTCCTTTGTCCCGCCAATTATGTGTGATGAATGTCAAAAACTTTTTTGTCCCATTGATTTAAAAACGGCGTGTCCAGATTGTGGCAAGCAGCAAGCAAAATTAGAGTTGTGTGATGATTGTAAGATTTGGGAAGATCAATCTGGTCCCAAATTAATTAACCACGCGTTGTTTCCATACGATGAAGTGAATGATTACATGGCTCGGTACAAGTTTCAGGGCGATTATCGGTTAAGGCGATTATTTCAAAGTCAGTTTCAGTCTTTTATATTTGGACATAACGATGGTGGTATGATTGTTCCCATCCCGATTAGTAAGAAAACGTTTGAGGTGCGAAAGTTTAATCAGGTTGAGGGATGGTTAACTGGTATAAAATATCAAAAGGTCTTAGGAGCTGTGTCAAAAAAGGGCTTACCCCAGTCTAAAAAAGATAAATTTGATAGGATGCACTTAAAACAACCATTTTACGTTGAGCCGGAGTGGTCAACTAATAACCTACGTGGGAGAAAGGTTTGTTTGATTGATGATGTGTATACGACTGGAACCACCCTGCACTTAGCGGCCAAACTGTTATATTCGTATGGGGTTAAGAAAGTCTCAAGTATTACCCTTGCACGTTAGTATTGATTGTTATTTAATCGATTAGAATTTATAATAGTTATAAGAGATTCGTTTGAAGACAATGATACTAAGCATAGGAGAGATTAAAATGCTTGAAACTAAATTAAGAGGTGATGATGTTGAAATCACCAGTGATCTCCGTGATTACATTAATCATCATGTCAAAACAATTGATAAACGTTTTGATGCAAACGTGAAAGGGACTGCTCATGTTGATCTTATGAACTATTCTAACGAACGAATCAAAGCTGAAATCACTATTATCCTACCGAACTTTTTACTGCGAGGTGAGGGCAACTCTGATGATATTCACAAAAGCATTGATATCGCGATTCACGATATCCAGCAACAGATCGATAAATATGGCTCAAAGGTAAATGAAGAATTAACTGAGCATAAGTTATCCCACGTTTTTAATGATCCCGATAAACGATTAGCCGAATCTAAGATCGTTAGGAAAAAGCGGATTCCTTTACAGAAGATGACTTCGGAAGATGCCATTATTCAGATGAATTTGATTGGGCATGATTTTTTTGTCTATGTTGATGTCACCGATGGCACCACTGACATTGTTTATCGAAGACATGATGGAGACTATGGGTTAATTAAAACCGATCGTTAGAAAAAACAGAAATATCATATTTCTGTTTTTTTGTGATGAATTTTTAATTGATTTGATAAAATGTTAGAATAAGAAAATAGACTGAGAATTCGAGAAACAAAAACGGTTTAGACACTAGAGGAGAAATCAATCAATGGCAACAAACCTTTTAAAGAAATGGGTTGAAAGCGACAAAAGCGAACTGAAACGATTAGGAAAGCTCGCCGATAAGGTCAGCTCATACTCAGAACAATATCGGAAATTAAGTGATAAGGAATTACAAGCTAAAACTCCAGAATTTCAAAAGCGTTATCAAAATGGTGAAAGCTTAGATGACATGTTACCTGAGGCTTTTGCGGTTGCCCGTGAAGGTGCCAGACGAGTGCTCGGACTAAATCCATTTCGAGTCCAGATTATGGGTGGAATTGTCCTTCATGAGGGTAATATTGCTGAGATGAAGACTGGTGAAGGGAAAACGTTAACGGCTACAATGCCCGTATACCTGAATGCTTTATCAGGAAAAGGTGTTCATGTCGTTACGGTTAATGAATACCTATCACAACGTGATGCCACTCAAATGGGCCAGTTATACAATTGGCTGGGCTTAACGGTCGGGGTGAACTCGGCTGATAAGAATCCGGAAGAAAAACGAGCTGCCTATGATAGCGACATCACTTATTCAACTAATAGTGAGATTGGATTTGATTATTTAAGGGATAACATGGTGGTTTATAAAGAAGATCGGGTTCAACGCCCACTTAATTTTGCCATCGTCGACGAAGTTGATTCGATCTTAATCGATGAAGCCAGAACCCCATTGATCATTTCTGGTGAAGCTCGTGGGTCAAACAAGCTTTACATGCAGGCAGATAAATTTGCTAAGACACTAAATCCTAAAACGGATTTTAAAGTTGATTTAGAGACTAAAACGGTCTCTTTGAAGGATGTTGGAATTGAAAAAGCTGAAAAGTACTTCAATTTAAATAACCTTTACGATACGGAAAACACTGCTTTAACCCACCATTTGGATCAGGCTTTACGTGCCAATTACGTGATGGAAAAGGATAAAGATTACGTTGTCTCAAAAGACGAGGTTTTAATCGTTGATTCCTTTACCGGAAGAATCATGGAAGGTCGTCGTTTTTCAGATGGGCTTCACCAAGCACTTGAGGCTAAAGAGGGTGTTACCATCCAAGAAGAAAGCAAGACGATGGCTAACATCACCTATCAAAACCTATTTAGACAGTACAGTAAATTAGCTGGAATGACTGGTACCGCTAAGACAGAACAGGATGAGTTTCGAGAAATTTACAACATGGATGTCATTGCGGTTCCAACCAATAAACCGGTTGTTAGAATTGATGAGCCAGATGTTTTGTATCCAAGTTTGGAATCAAAATTTGACGCCGTTATTGCCAAAATTAAAGATTTACACAAACGGGGACAACCAATCCTGATTGGTACGGTTGCGGTTGAAACTTCTGAATATCTTTCAGAGCGACTTGATGAAGAAAAAATTCCTCACGTAGTTTTGAATGCGAAAAATCATGCCAAAGAAGCTGACATTGTTGCTAACGCCGGTCAAAAAGGAGCTGTTACCATTGCAACCAACATGGCCGGTCGTGGAACTGATATTAAGCTCGGACCTGGAGTGGTCAAATTAGGTGGATTAGCGGTTATCGGGACCGAACGACACGAGTCACGAAGAATTGATAATCAATTACGTGGACGTTCTGGAAGACAGGGTGATCCTGGTTATTCCCAATTCTATCTTTCACTTGAAGATGATTTGATGCGTCGATTTGGGTCTGATAAGGTTAAAAGCATTCTCGATTCGATGAAAGTTGAGGGCGATGATGCGGTTATCCGGAGTCACATGATCACGAAGCAGGTCGAATCGGCTCAAAAACGAGTTGAAGGTAATAACTATGATTCACGTAAAAACGTGTTAAAGTACGATGATGTGATGCGTCAACAACGTGATGTAATCTATGGCGAGCGTAGTAAAGTGATTGACGAAAATAAGTCACTTAAGTGGGTTATTATGCCAATGATCAAACGAACGGTTAATCGAATTGTCAACTTGCACACTCAAGGCGATCAAAAGAAATGGGATCTCCAAACCATCCTTGATTTTGCGATTAATTCATTAGTTAGTCCCGATCAAATTAGCATTGATGACTTGAAGGGAAAATCAAGTGATGAAATTAAGGCATACTTGATGGGACTCGTTGATACTGAGTATGATAAGAAAGAAAAAGAGCTCCAGGATCCAGAACAGATGCTTGAATTTGAAAAAGTGGTTGTGCTTAGGGTGGTTGATTCACACTGGACTGACCACATCGATTCAATGGACCAATTACGAGAGTCAATCGGTCTTCGTGGTTATGGTCAATTAAACCCGTTAGTTGAGTATCAACGTGAAGGATTTAGAATGTTTGAAGAAATGGTCTCTGATATTGACTACGATGTCACTAGGTTGTTTATGAAAGCTGAGATCAGACAAAATATGGAAAGATAGTTTAAGAACGGAGGACTTTTGGTCTCCGTTTTTTCATCTTCAGGAGTATGAAATGGAATTAAGTGAAGCACGTGGACAGGTCGAAAAGATTAAAAAAGCCGTAGCTGGCTTTAGGGGGTCACTTTGACCTGGATCAACTAAGTGAAAATATTTCGGTTAATGAGGCTAAAATGGCTGAACCGGGATTTTGGGATGACCAGAGAAAAGCCCAGAAATTAATTGATGAGAACAATCGATTAAAATTAAAATATGATAATTTTAATTCACTGGCTAAAAAGGTGGAAGATTTAAAGGTTAATCTCGAACTCCTTGAAGAAGTTAGTGATGATGATTTAAAGAAAGAGTTCGATGACGAATTAGCCAAGACCCAAAAGGAACTTAGTAGTTATCAGCTGAGTTTACTTTTGAATGGGAAATACGATGAAAATAATGCAATTGTTGAGATCCATCCTGGAGCTGGTGGAACTGAATCACAAGACTGGGGGTCCATGTTATTTCGGATGTATCAACGATGGGCCGAACAAAACGGCTTTTCGGTTTCAGTCGAAGACTATCAACCAGGTGACGTTGCTGGGATCAACAGTGTGACATTTTTAGTATCTGGAACCAACGCCTATGGTTACCTGAAATCAGAAAAAGGCGTTCACCGGTTAGTGCGGATCTCACCCTTCGATTCAGCAGGGCGGCGTCATACGTCGTTTGCCTCTGTTGATGTTATGCCAGAGCTTGATGAAACTGTGAACGTTGACATTAACCCAGAAGATCTCCGGATTGATGTTTTTCGGTCAAGTGGGGCTGGTGGTCAGCATATTAATAAAACCTCTTCAGCGGTTCGAATTACCCACTTACCAACTGGAATTGTCACCTCAAGTCAGGCCCAACGTTCACAATTACAGAATAGAGTTACAGCGATGAATATGTTAAAATCAAAGTTGTACGAACGTGAACAAGAGAAAAAAGAAGAAGAGAAAGCCAAGATTGAGGGTAAGCAGCTTGATATTGGTTGGGGTTCACAAATTCGTTCTTATGTTTTTCATCCCTATACAATGGTTAAGGATCATCGGACCAATTATGAGACTGGTAATGGTCAAGCAGTGATGGATGGTGATTTGAATCCATTCATTAACGCGTATTTGCAGTGGAATTTAAAACAGAAGAACCCAAAATAACGAAAAAGGAAGTTCATTATGTCAGTTGCGACTAATATTTTGTTTTTTGTCTTTATGCCAGCTTTTTGGTTTGCACTTATTCGCGTTTTCTTCGTTTACAATCGAAGAGTAAATCGAGAACGACGCTTATTTGAAAGTGCTGTTAACCCTAAATTTCACGAAGGATGGGTCTTTTTTAAATCATTAATTGTGCTGGGAATTGTTGGATCAATTTTAACTGCTTTGGTTGGGATTGAAGTGTCCTTAAATTGGATTTTATTATATGAATTATTGATCGCCATTAGTTTACTGATCCCAGGAATCTTAGTGCCGACATTGATTTTATTTGGATCAGTTTTTGTTGGGGTCTTCTTCAATGATTATTCAATCCCGATGATTAAGGGTGGCGACTTTATTGGTGCCGTGAATATGAACGCATCAAGATCGGCCAATTACTTAGCCTTAATCACAATCATGCTGGTTCTAATGTTTATCTTTTTGAAGATGAATGGTAGGACAATTAACTCTCCTCAGGTTTCAAAGAATCGGCGCGGAAACCGAGTGGCATCTTATGGATACAATGAGTTAGCTGTGATTCCGCTGGTACTGATGATTCCTGGTAAATTAATCGAAACGATCGTACCAATGTGGCCAGTTTTTAATATTTTTGGTGCACATGTAACCTTCTTGGTTGTTCCGTTTTTGATTGGTTTTCGCTTCAAGTTTGTTAACCATTTGCCAAATGAATTAATGCCACGGATTTCAAACGCGATTGGAGAACTCGCATTGTTAGCCATTTTACTAACGGCGGGTGCTTACTTTATGAGAAATAGTTACTACGTTATCATCGCGATTGCTTTATTGGCAGTGGTTTATGTAATCATCATGTATCACTTCCATCGCGTTGACCGAAAGACCGGAAATCAGATTAGTCAAGCGGTTAACGGAATCCGAATCATTGGGATTAAACCCCGCACTCCAGCCGATAAGATGGGACTTAAAACGGGTGACTTAATTGTTGAAGTTAACAACGTTCCGGTAAATTCGGAAAGTCAATTGTATTCTGCTTTACAAGATGATCCGACCTTTGTTCACATGAAGGTTAAAAATCGTAAGAATCAATTAGAGATTAAAGAAACGGCAATTTACGATGGTTCACCGCATGAGATTGGAATTGAAATGTTTCAAAATAATTAGTTAGAAGCACCCAGTTAATGGGCGCTTCTTTTATTTTGCATAAAATTAAGAACCGCCTAAATTAGGTCTGATTGTGTTAGAATTAAGTAAATTAATTTTATTTGGAGGTAGGTCCAATGGCTCAGAGTGTAACGGTAGCTGATTTAGTAAAGAACACTCATCTTAGTGTCTTTTGGGGTCGTGAATATTTAGACCGTCCCATTACCACTAGTGACATTTCACGTCCGGGATTGGAATTGACTGGATATTTTAACTACTACCCAGCCAAGCGAATTCAGATCTTTGGGATAACTGAAACCTCATTTGCAAAGGGAATGAGTGATGAAAAATTAAAAGAAGTAATGACCAAAATGTGTCAACCAGAAACGCCTGCATTTGTTATTTCTACTCAACTAGAACCACCTGAGCAGTTAGTGGCAGCCGCCAAAAAGGCTCACATTCCAATCTTAGGTTCAAAGTTAACCACCTCTAGAATTCTAAGTAATATGACGACGTATCTTGAAGCTAAGTTAGCCGAACGAAAGTCCATTCATGGTGTTTTGGTTGAAGTTTATGGACTTGGTGTTTTAATTACCGGTGATTCTGGAATTGGTAAGAGTGAAACGGCGCTAGAACTTGTTAAGCGTGGTCATCGTTTAATTGCTGATGATCGAGTTGAGGTTTATCAACAAGATGAGCAAACCTTGATTGGTCAAGCTCCCAAGATTCTTAATCACTTACTAGAAATTCGTGGGATTGGCATTATTGATGTAATGAACCTATTTGGTGCGGGTGCCGTTCGTTCCCAATCAAAAGTGGACTTAATCGTTCATTTGGACCAGTGGAACAAGGATACTAAGTATGATCGGCTTGGGACCGACCGTGAAACAACTCGAATCTTTGACGTTGATTTGAAGAAATTGACGATTCCGGTAAAACCCGGACGAAACTTAGCCATTATTATTGAAACCGCTGCGATGAATTTTAGGGCTCGTTCAATGGGATACGATGCGACTAAGGTCTTTGATAACAACTTAAATGAGTTGATCAAAGAAAATGCTTCTAAAAACAACCAGGAGCAAAAACACGAAGAACAAGCAGTTGAACAAAATAAGAAAGATATTAGCCAAGATGCTAATAAGGATCCTGAATAGGAGTGGAAGTTGTGTTTAGCATATTGGCATTAAATCCGGTTGCGATTCATCTCGGACCAATTGCGGTCCACTGGTATGGTATTTTTATCGCTGCCGCTGTCTTGATTGCCGTTTACCTTTCAATGAAAGAAGCTAAGCGACAACACTTAAATGAAGATGTTTTATATGATTTGATTTTGTGGGCGATTCCAATTGCGATTATTTCGGCTCGAATCTATTATGTGGTTTTTCAATGGAGCTATTATCGCCATCATTTAGATGAGATTATTCAAATTTGGGATGGTGGAATCGCCATTTATGGAGCTTTAATCGGGGCTGGATTATTTATTTGGTGGTTTTGTTTTAAACATCATTTGTCAGTCTGGCAGATTTTAGATATTGCCGCTCCAACCGTCATTATGGCTCAAGGAATTGGTCGTTGGGGTAATTTCATGAATCAGGAAGCATTTGGAGCGGTAACATCACTTCAATTTTTACAGCATTTACATTTACCTGACGTTATCATCAATCAAATGTTTATTAGCGGGGCGTACCGCCAACCAACGTTTTTATATGAGTCACTTTGGGATTTAGCAGGATTTGCTGTCTTGATGATTATGAGACATGCCCCGCAGTTCTTTAAGCGTGGGGAAGTCTTTTTAAGTTACGTGATGTGGTATTCGTTTGGACGTTTTTTCACCGAGGGCATGCGGACCGATAGTTTAATGTTATTCGGGGTAATCCGGGTATCACAGTTGCTTTCCATTGTATTATTCGTAGTAGCACTATTTGTTTTAATTTATCGTAGACGAAACGACCAGTTAGTCTGGTACTACGGTAGTTAAGTGATTTGTAGGAGATAATTTAAATAATGACAGAAAAAATTGCAGTACTCGGTGCAGGATCATGGGGCAGCATGCTCGCCGATATTTTAGTTGAAAATGGGCATGAAGTTAAAATTTGGTCGAAAAGCAAGGAACAGGTGGATAAGTTAAATAATCAGCACACTAATTCCCATTACATCAAGAACTTTACCTTTCCAAAAGAGATGAAAGCTTATGCTGACATGGAAGAGGCACTTAAAGGAGCCGATGATGTTTTATTCATTGTTCCATCACAGGCAACTCGTTCGGTTGCAAATCAAGCTAACAAAATTTTGGGCAAGTTAGAAATGAAACCATATATCATCCATGGAAGTAAGGGCATTGAAAAGGGTACCTATGATCGAATGTCTCAGGTATTGCAAGAAGAAATTGATCCTCAAAATCGTAAGTCGATTTCAGCCCTTTCAGGACCTAGTCAAGCTGAAGATGTTGCTAGACGTGATATTACCTTAGTTACAGTCGCCAGTGATGATATGCCATCTGCTGAGCATTTTCAAAAATTGTTTATGAATGATTATTTCAGAATTTATACTAATAACGACATTATTGGGGTTGAACTTGGTGGGGCTTTAAAAAATATTATTGCATTAGGAGCTGGAGCCTTGGTAGGTTTGGGCTACGGTGATAATGCAAAAGCAGCCCTCATGACCCGTGGTATTGCGGAAATATCACGTTTAGGTGTATCATTTGGTGCGGACCCATTAACTTTTAGCGGATTGTCTGGTGTAGGTGACGTGATTGTCACCGCAACTAGTTCTGATTCTCGCAATTGGCGGGCTGGTTATCAGCTCGGCAAGGGTAAGAAATTGGATGACGTTGTTAAAGACATGGGCATGGTAATCGAGGGAATCGACACCAATCAAGCTGCATTTGAATTATCAAAACAACGTGGGGTAGAAATGCCCATTACATCCGCAATTCATGCAGTAATTAATAATGAAGAAACCGTTTCTGACGCAATTTCTAATTTAATGTCTAGAGAGGGACGTTCAGAACAAGGTTAATTCTAAAAGGGGTATATAAGAAGATGAAAAAAGTAACTAAAGCTGTTATTCCTGCCGCTGGTTTAGGAACAAGATTTTTACCTGAAACGAAAGCACTTCCAAAGGAAATGTTACCAATTGTTGATATTCCAACCATTCAATACATTGTTGAAGAAGCTAAGGCTTCTGGAATCAAAGACATTGTCATTGTGATTGGTAAGGGCAAGCGTGCCATTGAAGATCATTTTGATTCAAACGTAATGCTTGAAGAAAACCTTGAAAAAAAGGGTAAAGAAAAGATGCTCAAGTCAATTCAGAAGACTAATGATATGAACATTTACTTTATTAGACAATCTTATCCACGTGGACTTGGCGACGCTGTTTTAACGGCCAAAAGTTTCATTGGAAATGATCCATTTGTGGTTATGCTTGGAGACGACTTGATGGAAGATACGACTCCGCTCACCAAACAATTGATGAATAGTTACGAAAAGACGGGAGCTTCAACCCTTGCCGTTATGAAAGTCCCTCATAAGGAGACTTCTAAATACGGAGTAATTGAACCAGTTAGCGAGGTTTCAAAGGGACTTTATAATGTGAGAAACTTCGTTGAAAAGCCAGACCCCAAGGATGCTCCTAGTGATCTAGCAATTATTGGACGTTACTTACTAACTCCACAGATCTTTGATGTTTTGGAACACACTAAACCTGGCAAGGGGAATGAAGTTCAGCTAACCGATGCCATCAATACCCTAAATCAAACTCAAAGAGTGTTTGCTCATGAGTTTAAGGGTGATCGTTACGATACCGGCAATAAGCTTAGCTGGCTTGAGACTAACATTACCTTTGGTTTAAAACACCCTGAAATTGAGCAAGAATTACGTGAATACATTAAGAACCTTGGTCAAAAGCTGACTAAGGAAGACGAACAACAGAAAAATTAGATTAAAATGCCGACTTTTGCCGGCATTTTTTATTTTGAAGTATAATGATTAAACATTTAATTCAGTTTATGATAATATAATTTTGTACAATTGATATTAGTCAAGGAGGTTTTTGGTTATGAAAATTAAATTAGGTGGACTACCAGTATCATGGTTAATGGGTGATGATCAACCAAAGGTTGGTGATTATCTACCAAAATTTACCGTAAAAAATGCTGAAGGGAAAGATGTTACGACTGATGATTTAAAGGGTCAGACAACTTTGATTAGTGTGGTTCCTAACTTAAAGACAAAGGTATGTAGTTTAGAAACTGCTCGTTTTAACCAGGAAGCATCAAAGTTTAAGGGAATTAAATTTGTTACCATTTCAAATAACCCAATTGAATACCAAAAAAATTGGTGTGCCGCTCACGGTGTTAACAACATGGAAATTCTTTCTGATTTTAATGGTTCATTTGGAAAAGCCATGCACTTATACATCCCGGCTTTTGGTCACTTAGCTCGGGTGGTTTACTTGGTAAATGCTGAAGGCAAAATTTTGTATTGCCAAGCAGTTCCAGAAATTACTCATCAACCAAACTACGAACCAGTTCTTGACGAGTTAAAGAAAGTAACAAACAATAAATAATGATTGAGGCGATATAATGGCAAAAAAGTATGATGTAATTGTAATCGGTGCTGGTCCAGCAGGAATGACGGCAGCATTGTATGCATCACGAGCCGAACTATCTGTATTAATGCTTGATCGTGGGATCTATGGTGGACAGATGAACAACACCGCCGAAATTGAGAATTATCCCGGATTTAAATCAGTCTTAGGACCAGATCTATCTAAAAAAATGTACGATGGGAGTACTCAATTTGGTGCTGAGTATGGCTACGGAACCGTTACTGGCATTGACATTGATGGCGATAAACGGATTGTTAAGACTGAAGACGGTGACTATGAGGCTCCTTCTGTAATTATTGGTGCTGGTTCTGAGTACAAGAAACTCGGAGTTCCCGGTGAACAAGACTACAGTGGAAAAGGTGTTTCTTACTGTGCGGTTTGTGATGGAGCCTTCTTTAAAGGCGAAGACGTTGTTGTCGTTGGTGGCGGTGACTCTGCGATTGAGGAAGCTACTTATCTATCCAATATCGTAAAGCACGTTACGGTCATTCACAGACGTGATCAACTTCGGGCCCAGAAGATTCTGCAGAAGCGGGCCTTTGATAAGGACAATATTGATTTTGTCTGGAACAGTAACGTTACTGATATTGAAGGTGACGGTCAAAAAGTAACCGGGGTTGCGGTTAAAAACAACCAGACTGGTGAAACCTCTAATATTAAAGCTTCTGGTGTCTTTATTTACGTTGGTATTTTACCAATGACAGCTGCCTTTAAAAACCTTGGAATCACTGATGAACAGGGTTGGATTGACACCGATGATGAAATGAAGACTAAGATACCTGGTGTATTTGCGGTCGGTGATGTGCGAAAGAAACACTTACGTCAAATTACGACTGCAGTCGGCGATGGCGGAACTGCTGGTCAAGGAGTCTTCAATTATGTTGAGGAACTCAAAACTAAAGATTAAACGAAAAAGAGCAGAGTCGATCTGCTCTTTTTGTATGGAAGCTTTGGTCTAATTGCTTTGCGAAAGTATGTTCGTATGCTAGAATTATTGTAAGTAACGGGAGAAAGTTAATGCTTTCTCCTTTTTTCCGAGTTTAAGAAGAGGTGCCAATATGATTAAAAAAACGAATAATAATTTTGACCTAGTTTCGAAATTTACTCCAACTGGTGATCAGCCTGAAGCCATTAAAGAACTAACCCAGGGAATTAAAAATGGAGATCGTGATCAGGTCCTTTTGGGTGCTACTGGAACTGGTAAAACCTACACCATGGCAAATGTCATTAAGAACATTAACAAGCCAACGCTGGTTTTATCTCACAATAAAACTTTAGCTGGGCAACTTTATAGTGAGCTCAAGCAGTTGTTTCCTAATAATGCGGTCGAGTATTTTGTGAGTTATTATGATTTTTATCAGCCTGAGGCCTATGTTCCTTCCAGTGATACCTATATTGAAAAGGATGCTTCGATTAATGACGAGATTGATCAACTCCGCCACGCAGCAACGAGTGCTCTACTAGAACGAAACGATGTTATCGTTGTGGCTTCAGTTTCCTCAATCTTTGGTTTAGGAAGTCCAAAAGAATATCAGGACCATACGGTTTCGTTGCACGTTGGACAACAACTAGAGCGCGATGTCTTTTTGCGTCAGTTGGTTAACATTCAATTCGATCGAAACGACATTGATTTTCAACGTGGTCGCTTTCGTGTACATGGTGATGTAGTAGAAGTCTTTCCGGCTTCTAGAAATGAACACGCCTATCGGATTGAATTTTTCGGTGACGAAATTGACCGCATTACTGAAGTGGATACGTTGACTGGTGAAGTGATTGGGGAACGGAAACAGATTACGATTTTTCCTGCCACCCACTTCTTGACTAACAAAGAAACGATGGACGTGGCTTTACCTGAAATCAAGGATGAAATGGTAAAACAGGTGGCTAACTTTGAGAAAAAGGGCAAATTACTTGAGGCCCAAAGATTGAAGCAACGGACCACCTATGACATCGAAATGATGCGTGAAATGGGATACACAACTGGGATTGAGAACTATTCTCGGTACATGGATCGCAGAAAGCCGGGTGAAGCACCTTATACGTTGTTGGACTTTTTCCCCAAAGACTACTTGATGTTTATTGATGAGTCGCATCGAACGGTTCCGCAAATCGGTGGAATGTTTAACGGTGATAAGGCTAGAAAGCAGCAATTAATTGATTATGGATTTAGACTTCCCAGCGCGCTTGATAATCGACCATTAAAGTTACCTGAGTTTGAAAAACGGGTTAATCAAGTGGTTTATATGTCAGCCACTCCGGGTCCATATGAAGAGGACAAGACTAATCACGTTGTCCAACAAATTATTCGTCCAACTGGACTACTTGATCCAACCGTTGAAGTTCGTCCCACGAAAGATCAAATGGATGATTTGGTTGGTGAAATCAATAAACGAGTTCAAAATAACGAGCGTACCTTCGTTACGACCTTAACCAAGAAGATGGCAGAAGATTTAACCGATTATCTAAAAGATTTGGGAATTAAAGTGAAATACTTGCACAGTGATATTAAAACCCTCGAAAGAACCCAAATTTTACGTGATTTACGTTTGGGTAAGTTTGATGTTTTAGTTGGAATTAACCTGTTGCGTGAAGGGATTGACGTTCCCGAAACATCATTGATTGCAATCTTGGATGCTGATAAGGAAGGCTTTTTGCGTGACAAACGTTCTCTTGTACAAACAATTGGAAGAGCAGCTCGTAATTCACACGGACATGTTATTATGTACGCGGACAACGTTACCGATTCGATGAAGTACGCGATGGATGAAACTGCCCGTCGTCGTTCCATTCAGATGAAGTATAATCAGGAACACAACATTACCCCTAAGACCATTATCAAACCAATTCCTAAGGCCATTTCTGCGTATAAACAGGGCGAGAAAAACAACGATGATAATACTAATGGAAGCTTTGTTGAATCCGATTTTGACCAAATGAGTGCTAAAGATCAAAAGGAAATGATTGATAATTTAGAGGACGAAATGAGAGCGGCAGCCAAAAAACTTGATTTTGAGCAAGCTGCTAACTTAAGGGATACCGTGATGCAACTTAAGGGTGAGAAAAAGAAAAAGTGAGGTGGTTAGATGGCAAATGACGTCATTAAAATTAAAGGCGCCCGTGAACATAATCTAAAAGACGTAAATGTTGATGTCCCCAAGAATAAAATGGTGGTAATGACCGGTTTATCGGGTTCTGGTAAGAGTTCTTTGGCCTTTGATACTCTGTATGCTGAAGGTCAACGTCGTTATGTCCAGAGTCTTTCCTCTTATGCTAGACAATTTTTGGGTCAAATGGATAAACCTGACGTTGATTCGATTGAGGGACTTAGTCCAGCCATTTCAATTGATCAGAAAACAACTTCAAAAAATCCTCGTTCAACCGTTGGAACTGTCACTGAGATTAATGATTATTTACGTTTATTGTGGGCAAGAGTTGGGACGCCAATTTGTCCAAATGATGGAACGGTCATTACTAGTCAATCCGTCGATCAAATGATTGACGAAATCATGGCCCTCCCTGAACGAACTAAATTGCAGATTATGTCACCAGTTGTCCGTGACAAAAAGGGGCAACACAAAAAAGTTTTTGAAAAGATTAAGCGGGAAGGCTTTGTAAGAGTCCGAGTAGATGGTGAAATCCATGATGCGACCGAAGATTTTGATTTAGATAAAAATAAGCGTCATAACATTGACGTGGTAGTTGACCGAATTGTCGTTAGAGACGGGATTAATTCACGATTGTCAGATTCACTTGAGACAGCTTTACGTCTAAGTGATGGATATGCCATTGCCGACTTTCTTGGTAAGCGAGAGCCGATGGTGTTTTCGGAACATTACTCTTGTCCGATTTGTGGTTTTACGGTTGGGAAACTTGAACCACGTCTTTTTTCATTTAATGCCCCATATGGAGCATGTCCTGAGTGTGATGGATTAGGAGTTAAGTTGGAAGTCGATAACGATTTAGTGGTCCCAGATCAAGATAAGACGCTTAATGAGGGAGCAATTGAACCATGGAATCCAATTAGCTCAAAATACTATCCAGCAATGTTAGAGCAGGCTTGTAAAGCTTTTAATATTGATATGGATACTCCATACCGTAAATTACCAAAGAAACAGCGTGATCTATTGATGAATGGTTCCAAGGGGAAAACGTTCCATTTTCACTACAAGAGTGATTTTGGTGGAGTTCGCGATGTTGACGCTCCCTTTGAAGGAGTCCTTAACAACGTTAAACGCCGTTATCATGAAACCAACAGTAATTTCACTCGAGAACAAATGGAAAAGTACATGACAGAATTAACTTGTCAGACTTGTCATGGGTACCGTCTAAACGAAAAGGCCTTGGCCGTTAAAATTGATGGTAAACACATCGGTGAGGTTTCTGATATGAATATTGCTGACGAACGCCAATTCTTTAGTCACCTTACTTTTGGTGAACAAGATACGGTTGTTGCTCATCCAATTATTAAGGAAATCTGTGACCGACTGGAATTTTTGGAAAACGTTGGATTGAATTATTTGACCCTTTCCAGATCGGCCCGAACGCTTTCTGGTGGTGAAGCACAGAGAATTCGACTTGCAACCCAGATTGGTTCAAATCTCTCAGGAATTTTGTATGTACTTGATGAACCATCCATTGGTCTTCATCAGCGTGATAATGATCGCTTAATTAAGTCCCTGAAAAAGATGCGTGATCTAGGAAATACGTTGGTTATCGTTGAACATGATTCAGATACGATGCGTTCGGCCGATTATTTAATCGATGTTGGTCCAGGAGCAGGAGAGAAGGGTGGTAAGATTGTTGCCACCGGGACTCCAGAACAAGTGGCTCAAAATCCGAAATCATTAACTGGTCAATATCTCTCTGGAAAGAAGTTTATTCCCGTTCCCTTAAAACGACGAAAGGGGAACGGCAAAAACGTCACCCTAAAGGGTGCTTTAGAAAATAATCTCAAAGACATTACCGTTAAATTTCCACTTGGTAAGTTTGACGTGGTGACGGGAGTTTCTGGTTCCGGAAAGTCTACGTTGGTTAATGATATCTTAAAACGAGCCTTGGCCCAGAAGCTGAATCATAATTCGGAAAAACCAGGCAAGTATAAATCAATCACTGGATGGAAGAACATTGAAAAACTAGTAAGTATTGATCAAAGTCCGATTGGCCGAACCCCTCGAAGTAATCCAGCTACATACACTGGAGTCTTTGATGATATTCGGGGCTTGTTTGCCCAAACTAACGAGGCCAAACTTCGCGGGTATAAAAAGGGACGGTTTAGTTTTAACATCAAGGGTGGTCGTTGTGAGACTTGTCATGGTGATGGAATCTTGAAGATTGAGATGAACTTTCTACCCGATGTTTACGTTCCGTGTGAAGTTTGTCATGGAAAACGGTATAATTCTGAAACGCTTGAAATTCAATACAAGGGAAAAAATATCGCTGAAGTTCTTGACATGACCGTGAATGAGTCGTTAGAGTTTTTCAAAGCCATCCCAAAGATTACGCGAAAGTTGCAGACCATTTCTGACGTGGGACTTGGTTACGTGAAATTAGGTCAACCAGCTAATACCTTGTCAGGTGGAGAAGCACAACGAATGAAGTTAGCTTCTGAACTCCATAAGCGTTCAACTGGAAATAACTTTTATATTCTTGACGAACCCACTACGGGACTTCATACTGATGACATCAAACGATTAATTGGGGTCCTTTCTAAACTTGTTGATAAGGGAAATACCGTTCTGATCATTGAACACAATTTAAACGTTATTAAAGAGGCTGACCACGTGATCGACCTCGGTCCAGAAGGTGGCGCTGCCGGCGGATATGTGGTTGGAACCGGAACCCCAGAACAGATTGTTAAACTGAAAAATAGTTATACCGGCGAGTATTTAAAACCAGTCTTAGAGCGTGATACTAAGCGAACCATTGAAGCTCAACAGCATCAGCAGAAGTAGATGTGGTAAAATATGGTTGAAACAAACTATTGGAGGTCATATTTATGATGTACGAAGATAAAAAATGGGGATTTGATTGGTTTGAATGTCTATTTGGCGTTGTCTTATTATTAGCCGCTGTTTTGATGTTCTTCCACCCAACTACAAGTGCTGCTGTTTTGGCGATCATATTCGCCGTCGTTGCATTAGTTGCCGGGGTAAAATCAATTTGGGTCTATCGAAAGTTAAGTCAAGAAATTGGCTATCGAAGTTTTACGATGTTAATTGGTGGTGCGATTGAAATCTTGTTAGCACTATTGTTCCTGTTTAACGTTCATGCTGGGACCTTTACCCTAGGGATCCTATTTGCAGTTTGGATTCTGGTTTACTCAATCTGTCAGTTGATTGTAGTTGATCACATTCGTAAGTTTAACGGTGGGGTCTTCTGGACGTCACTTGTTTTTGATCTTATTACACTATTTTTAGGAATTTTCTTACTGTTAGACCCAAGTCTAGCTGCTAAGGTTTTAGCTATAATTGTGGGAATTGTTTTGTTAGTGGCAGGAATTAACATGATTATGCTGGCATTTGCTCACAAACTATAAAATTAATTAAGACACCTTAAATTAATGAGGTGTCTTTTTTGGATTAATTCTTAATTAATATCTTAATGGGGGAAGTCTTTACTAGTTATTATTTTACAGGCATGATACTATTATATTGAATTATTAATCAATATGGAGGGTCATTATGAAGAATTTACTTTTAGGTTTTAGTTTGGGTGCAAACATCGTTTTAGGTTACTTAGTACTTGAAGATCGTTATGATTTAGACGATATTGCTGACCGCATCGATAACTTGAGTGACGTTGCCCAAGGTAAGGCACAGCAAATTAAGGGTGCTATCTCTGGTGACACCATGGATAAGATCAAAGGTGACCTACAAAGCAGTAAGGGGAACTTTATGAACAAAGCCCAAGATGCTAAAGATGACATCGACAGTGACCTTGATAACGAATAATTAGATAGGAAAAAAGCAATTTGCAATAATAAAGCGTCGTATAATATTTAGATTTTTTATATAAATCTATACTTCTAAGGATTCATACCGATTTAAATTGGTATGAATCCTTTTTTTTAGAAATTCGTTTATCATCAAACCCTTTGAAGAGAGTTATTCACTAGCGAGAGTTGTTCTAACTCTTTCGGATAACTAAGGCTTTTTACACATTAAGAGAATAATGAATGTGAATTTAATTATAATTAATATAATGTGATTTCTTTTATAATTTTATTCACAAGCAGCCACGTAATCCAGTAAAAACCAATGTTGGTAAACATCACAAGGAATGATTTTATGTTTTGCTAATGATTTATTAGCAAATTAATTTTCACGGTAATTCTCACATAGTGCGATTAAGCGGGGCTTGCGGAGCATCTTGTTGCTATACTTGGCGTTGAATTTGACTGTCATTTTCATTATGTACAATCACTAATTAACATTTAAAATTATTATTAGGAAAAAGTAAGAATTACGTTGCTATCATTGGACTTACGCAGCTAATGTTACAAAACCATTACGATTTTTCGTTTTATTTACACACAATGAGAAACAATTACCTCCATGCATTGGTTAATCGTGGAAAACACTGCTATGTATGCCTTTGTTTTACTCATATTGTATAAAATACGATTGTGTTCAATTTAATTTCAGATTGTGCAATAATTACTTAAGGCTAAGTAGGCCGGTAAGTATAGATTAATTTGAAATTAGAAGGGCAGGTTTTTATTTATATGTTTAATCGTGATAGCAAAACACATTATAAGATGTATAAAGCTGGTAAACGATGGCTGTTCAGTGCAATTACAGTCACGATGTTTTCAGCCGGGATTTCAGGCGGAATCCTTATGTCTAACCAACATAATGTGAAAGCGGACGTTACTAACAACGCTCAGATGAATTCACAAAATAGTGATTCGTCTGATAAGCAAGTAACAGTACCGCAAAATCAGACTACCAATGATCCGGCAACTGATCAGAACGTCACCAAGAGTGATGAGGCAGCAAATACACAAGCTAATTCATCACAAAACGATACAACTGATCAAAATGTTACCAAGAATGATGATGTTTCAGCTAAGCAGACCGACTCATCACAAAATAAGTCTTCTGATCAAAACATAGCCAAAAATAATGACACCACATCAGATAATCAGACTGACCAAAGTGGCACTAAAAATAATGATGCATCTGACCAAAAGAAAGATGCCGCACAAGATCAATCAGCTGACAAGCAGACTGACCAAGACGCCACCAAGAACGACGATGCTTCTAACCAGAAGAAAGATGCCACACAGGATCAATCAACTGATAAAAAAGCTGACTCTGATGCCACTAAACAAGACGCAACTAAGAATGATGACACGACTAATAAAGTAGCCAATGCATTAAAAGATCAATCAGCTGATCAAAATTCCGATCAGAAAGCAACTACAAGTGATAACGCAGTAAACAAGCAAGACGCTGCGGTAGATGCTAACCAAAAGGCTGATGATCAAGCAGCAGCCATGAAGCAAACGGCGGCAGCTTTAGCCACCGATGATGGTCAAGCTAAAGTTGCAACTACCAATTTTGCCGAAAGACAACCATTCAACGTTGACATGCAAGATCCAGATTATAAGACACTAGGAGTTCCTTGGGTCGATCCTGATGAAGAGCACTATACTTACGGATATGTAAGTGTTAATGCCCCAGAAGGCACAACCAAAGTTAAGTGGTTAGTTTGGTCAACTGATCGTAATGGTGATGGAACTGTTTATGTAAACGAAATTGATGCTGATGGTAATGTAATTGGAACTTATCTATTAAAGGATAATGGTACAACTTTGTCTTCCACTAACGTTGATGGATTGCATTACTACAAGTGGGATGATCATAATACTGGAGTTGGTTTCAATGCCGACCAACCAGATGGTTATTCACTTATTAAAGAGTGGTTCTATAACAATTCTAGTGATAGTGCTGTTCCACTTGGTCAGATGTCAATTATAACTCCAGAGGTTGTTGATCAAGTAGTTACATGGACTAACCGTGATACCGGGCAAGTAATGGTTACTAAAACTTACAAGGGAATTGCTGGTCAACATTATACGATAAGTGGATTACCACCAGAAATCCCAACCACTTATTATATTTCTACACAACCTACTAACGCGTCCGGCTCTGTTTCAAACTTTGGTGTTCCTGGTACTGTGTGGACTGAATATTATAGAGAGGGTTATCGTCTTGTTTATACTGAGACTGATGATCATGGTGGTATGAAAGTTCAACTCTTTGATAAAGATGGTAATTTAATTCAAGGTAGTGATGGTCAAGATACTTATTACATTGATGCAAATTATATGTATGATCCTGCTAACAAGCAGTATTCTTGGAGTATTGATGGATACGGTAGAATTATCCTTTTGTCAATTTATGTGCCACAATCACGGAAAATTGACTTTGGAGTTGCTCAACTGGGAAAATTAGTTCCAGTTGATTCCAATGGCAATCCAATTGACAACGGATCCCATGATGTTCCATACGAAACGCAACCAGACGATCCTACTAAAGCACAACAACCTCAATTACCCAATATTCCTGGCATGATTCCAATGGACCCCCATGATCCAAGTCAACCATTAAAACCAGGTCCAGATGGGACCTATCCATACCCAATTACGGATCCCGGTTCAGACACTAAGGTCCCTTATGGCCCCGCTACCAGTCAAGTGACTGATAATAGTGGTCAAGGTACCATTACCGTTCACTACAAGGACGCTAACGGCAACACTGTTTCACCAGATAAGCAAGTCAGCGTTCCGTTCACAAGAACCGGGACTAGAGATAATGAGACTGGTAACATTACTTGGGGCGACTGGGAACCAGCAGACAATGCTCATCCAGTGATTACATCACCAGATGTTCCTAATATGACTCCTGATCAGCCAACGGTTACTGGGAACGCCACTGAAGGTAAAGATGATGTTCATACCGTGATCTACAGTGACACCCTAACTACAGTAACTGATAATAGTGGTAAAGGAACCGTGACCGTTCACTATGTTGATGCTAATGGGAAGACCATGGCAAAGGATCAAGTTGTTACCGTTCCATTTACTAGAACGGGGACTAAGAACGAAAAGACTGGTTCAATTACTTGGGGTGACTGGAAGCCAGCCGATAACGCTAACCCAGTTATTAATTCTCCCAAAATTACTGGTTACACACCAAGTCAAGCTAGTGTAACGGGTGATGCTGCTGAAGGAAAAGACGA
>NZ_JBWXVI010000005.1:0-144913 GCF_059900955.1 Fructilactobacillus sp. X8R2C1 | reverse complement strand
TCAACGCCGCATATAATAATATACCATGTGGTTAATTTATTGTCAATAGAAAAGTTTGACTAATTTTAACCAAATTGATATGCCGCACTTGACGACAACTAATACTATACTATCTATCACAGTTAACGTCAATACTTTTTTTAAATAAACCCAAATTAATTTAAATAAGAAAAAATTAAATTCAAAAATCCTCATTTTATTGATACACTTAAATAGTTAATGACTTATATAAAAAGAGGAAAAACATGGATTTTTTTAAATTTTTAATTGACTTTATATTACACATTGATCATCACTTAATCACGATCGTAAACATGTTTGGCGATTGGACATACTTAATCTTATTTGCAATCATATTTATTGAAACTGGAGCGGTCATTTTACCTTTCCTTCCTGGAGATTCACTTTTATTTGCAGCCGCTGCCCTATCTGCTAACTCCAATTATCATCTTAGTATCTGGATATTCATCATTATCTTCTTCTTAGCATCTGCCGGTGGAGACTCCCTTAACTTCTTTATTGGAAGAAAAGTTGGAAACGCACTAACTGAACACCACTTTTTTGGTAAATTTATCAAGGAAGAAGATCTAACTCGTGCACGTGAATTCTTCGATAAATACGGTGCAATTGCCATCTTTTTGGCTAGATTCATGCCAATTATCAGAACCTTTGCCCCATTTGTAGCCGCTGGCACAGATTTCAGCTATAAAAAATTCCTTAAATACAACCTCATTGCTTGTATCAGTTGGGTACTGATTTGTTGTGGAGCTGGGTATTTCTTCGGAAATATTCCATTCGTTCAAGAACACTTTTCACTAGTAATCATTTTGATTATCGTAATTTCACTAATTCCAGCTTTAATTGGATATCTAAAAAGCAAGATTTCTACATCGAAATAGGTTTCAAACAAAAAGAGCCTGTCTATTAGATCTTAATCTTCTAGACAGACTCTTTTTTTAGTTGTCTTTTACCAATCCAAATTATAAAAGATAATCCCAAAAGAATAATTAAAAAAAACAACAAAAAGCACATTAAAAAATATTGATTCGGCAATACGTTAATGATTGGATCTTTCTTTGGCGTAAAAACCCAATCCTGATTTCTAAAAAGAACATCATGGAAATAAATAAAAACATCTTGAAAATCCAAAACACAAAAGACTCCAAAAAAAATTATAAATAAAATCGTCATCTCTGAAAGCAACTGAAACTTCCATAACTTCTTAAAGTAAAGGAAACGAATCATAATGACAAGTAAAACCATGGATACAATTAACAATACCAAATTATTAGTTAATACCAACGCTCTTACATTGTTAAAATGTACCATTCCATTTGCCGAAATTGGAAACTGGTCCAAACTTAATTTAGACGCAAATGGATTCTGAATGAAACCAATCATTTTATAAAAATTACTCATTAATAATCCACTTGAAACATGAAATTGATTAGTTAAATTCAACACGGAAAATGCAACATAATAAAGCCAACTAGCATTGATAACAAAAAAAACGGCAAATGTTATTAAAAAAAGTAGTATTAAAACAAATACTACTAAATCTTTCAAACTATAAAGTATTCCATTCATCTAAGCTATTTACCTCATAAGTAGGTTGAACTTCTTTCTTTTTTACCTGTTCCCTGGTAGACACACCAGTATAAGTCAGCAAAGTATCTACTCCATCGTTAATGCCGGCCATAATATCAGTGTCATAATTATCGCCTACCATGATTACGTCTGCTTTGCTTAAATTCAATTGATCTAAAGCTTTTCTAACAATTAAGGTCTTGGGTTTGCCAATCATCACCGGCTCAACCCCTGAAGCATACCGAACTGAGTCGATAATTGAACCAGCACTTGGCAGCATCCCATATTCGCTTGGAATTCTCGCATCTGGATTAGTTCCAACAAATTTAGCTCCGTAGGCAATCCCCAGCACTGCTCGTGCTAATTTTTCATACGTCAAGTCACGATCAAGACCAACCACTACATACTCTGGATTATCTGTAAAAATATTGAAACCCATTTTCTCCATGGATTCCTTTAATCCATTTTCTCCAATAACGTACGCCGTTCTGGCTTTATTTTCATGCGACTTCGCATCCTCACTAACAAAAGCAGCTGTAGCCATCCCCGAAGTATAAACGTTGTCATTTGTAACATGAATATCGTGATTAAGTGCCAAATTATGGACCACCTCACTTGGAGTCTTGGTTGAATTATTCGTAACAAATAAAAAAGGAATGTGATTTTTCTGGAGTCTCTCAATAAAACGCTTAGCCGCTGGGATTCGCTTTTTTCCTTGATAAACGGTTCCATCCAAATCAATTAAATATCCCTTATAACTCTTCATCAAGATTTCACCTATTTCTGTCTAATGGTAAAGCTACGCTTGCCATCTCTAAAATGTTTTGATTTAAAATTATTATTTGACGTCTGATTAGCATTATGCTTGCTTGCAGTTCCTGCTTTTCTATTTTTTCCACCAGCACGTTGTCTTTTTCTACTAGTTTTATGGCTTTGATTCTTTTCCTTTTCGGCTTCCAAATTGTGTAAGACAAAGTAATTAGAACCAAAATTGGCATCCTCAATAATATAATCTGGAATTGCCGCATGACGTAAACCCTTACTAACATTTCTAAAGTCAGCATAAAAACCCTTTAGCCGTAACTGATTATATCCCCAGTCACCAACAATGTAATCAAAACGTGTCAAAATGGGATTAAATTTATTGGCAAATTCACCTAAATCAAAAGCATTTCTAATATTAGCTTCAAGAACGTACACGTGGCCATTAATGCTTAAAGTTGTTTCATCAACCTGCTTAATAGTAGCCAAGGAATCTCTCTCATCATTCCTTGTTTCAATCAAACTCTCAATTTCGTTGTGATCCATTTTACTTCCCCTCGATCGGAAACTTCTTTGCTAGATAATCACCAAAAACATCCCGCAAAGTTTCACCATAAAAAATGTTATTTTTACCCACAATACTAATCGCCGGGAAAAACGGAATAAAACTATAATGATCAATCAAAGCAATCGTGTATTTTTTATCGGGTTCTACTAGTTGATTATGATAGAATAACTGCTTTTTATTAGTGTCGTATCGAATCCCATCATAAATGAGCCTTCCAAAATATTTTCCCCGAAAACCCATTCCTTTTTGCTCAAAACGAACTAAAAAGTCCTTGTTCTTTTCCATTTCCATAACCATTTCCCACAAGTTATAACCATAAAATTGACTTTTCATAACGTGAATTGAATGTGGTAATAATTTATGGAGTTCGTTTTTGTCAACAATTCCCTTTTTTAAATCACCTAAAAACAAACCCGTGTTCAAAACGGCAGCAGTCGTCCCAGTTTTAGCTTCAATGGCCTTTAGTCCCAAGTCAACCAGTTCATTATCATCAGTTAGTGACGTTGTCATTGTATGAGGAATGTCAGCAACCTTACTACTTGCTAAAATTCTCTCACCGCGATCTTCAAGACGCTCAATCTCCTCTGCATCTTGCACATCGGTTTCCATTTCAGACGTTTTATATACACGTGCCTTAACGTTCTCTACTCTTTTTTCAGCGTTAACGTCAAAAGTAATTTCACCGACGTAGTGGCCCCATTTCTCAGCTGCGGTTAACATGGTTTGATTAACCATTTCACCATGAACTAACAAATGATGAGTGTGACCCCCAACGATAATATTGATATCAGGAAATACTTTCGCAATTCTTCGATCATTGCTAATCCCTAAGTGGGAAAGCAAAATCAGAACGTCATATTGCCCCTTCCAATCATTCAAGCAACGCTCAATAGTACTTTTAATTGGAAGTGAATTCCAATCCATGTATTGGTACGTGGGATAAGGTGCCGTTAAGCCCATAAAACGGACCCGAACATCATTTTTTAGCTTAAAATCACGATACGGGATCGCCCATTTTGGAAGTTGACCAGTTCTTTCATCAATCACATTATCCAAAACAACGGGAAAATTGGCATCATCATAAAGATGCGCCAGTTCGTCATGTGACATTGTTAGTGCTTCATTATTTCCAATTGTGGCAGCATCATAACCAACTGAATTCATCAATTCAATGTTGGCCTTACCAGAAGTAGCATCAGTCAGCGCGTTTGATCGGTCAATGGCGTCACCGTCATCAACTTTAAACACTCGATAACCCTGCTTTTCCAATTGTTTTGTTCTTAGTTTCATAAACCTTCTGATCTTGGGCCAATTTTCAAAATGAGAATGAAGATCATTGGTATGCAGAATTGCTACTTTATCATCCATAAAATTACTTCCTCAAAATGTTTTCTGTAACTATCGCTAATTTCTATTTTAACATCCATCAATAACTATAATCAAAAAGTCGATGACTTTAATCATCGACTTCTTTGTTTTCTCTTCTTTTATCATTTAAAACTTTAAATCCATATAGAACAAGAAGCCAAACAACCGATCCAATCAATGCGATCAATGTTTGCATTTTGAAAATTAAAACAAAAGCAACGAAGACCATAAATCCAACAACAAAAAAGTCAGAATATGGGAAAAATGGCATCTTGAAGGTAAGTTTGTTTGTCTGTTCTTGGTTAAGTGACTTACGATATTCATAGTGTGTAATAACAATTAAAGACCAAACAAACAAGAAACAAGTGGTAGCGATACTTGAAACTAATTCAAAAACACCGTCTGGCATCAAAATGTTTAACAACACTGAAATAGCAATCACAATCGTTGAAAACAAAATTGCATTTGCAGGAATGTGCCTTTTTGAAAGCGTTCCAAGCTTCTTTGCAAATTTATTTTGGCTCTTGTCGGTTAGAGAAAATAACATTCTACCGGTAGTAAAAATAGCACTATTACAAGAAGAGGCTGCAGCGGTCAAGACCACGAAATTAATAATAGCAGCTGCTGACTTAACTCCAATGTTTGAAAACACTTGGACAAAAGGACTCGAATTTGCTGAAATGTACTGCCAAGGAAAAATACACATTAGAGCCAATAACGAACCAACATAAAAAATAATGATTCTAGTTGGGACTTCATTAATACATTTAGGAATGATTCTCTGAGGATCTTGGGTCTCTGAAGCAGTCATCCCAATCATTTCAATTCCTGCAAAACTAAAAAGAACCATTTGAAAAGAAAGGACAAATCCAGATGCACCATGGGCAAAAAATCCATCAGAATACAAATTAGACACCTGTGCATAACCAACACTTGTCTTGTAATGCATCAAAACCAAAACAATTCCAATAATGATTAACGCCACAATGGCCACCACTTTAATCAATGCAAACCAGAATTCAGTTTCACCAAAAGCAGACACGGTAATTGAGTTCAACAAGAATAAAATCAAAATTAAGAAAGCAGCAGTTACCCACTGTGGCAGGTCAGGAAACCAAAACTTCATGTATAGACCAGCAGCGGTTACTTCTGCCATTGCAATGGCAATCCAGCAAAACCAGTAGGTCCAGCCTGCCACAAAACCAGTTCTTTCTCCTAGGTACTTATTAATAAATTCAATGAACGAAACACTATTCGTATTTGAAAGTAGTAATTCACCAAGTGCTCTCATTAAGAAAAAGCAAGCAACTCCAGCAATTATATATGCAATGATAATGGATGGACCAGCCAAATGAATTGATTGACCAGCTCCTAAAAACAATCCGGTTCCAATGGTCCCGCCTAGTGCCATTAATTGAACGTGACGACTTTTAAGTCCACGTGACATTTGGTTTTCATTATTTGTATTTTTTTCCAACAAAAACATCCTTTCTTTACGTATGCCTACATTATACACGGATACGTGAAGCTGTTTGCTACTTTTTATGGAAATTATACAGATATTTTGTAAGAAAAACTACCAAAATTTCAAAAAAGGTTAAATCAATGACATAAAAAAGAAATCTTGGATTTACCAAGATTTCTTTTAGGTTATTTACTTGCTTTCTTTTCCTTTTCAAGTCGCTGAACATCAAGGGCAATCATCAATTCTTCGTTGGTTGGTACCAAAAGGGTCTTAATCTTTGAGCCATCAGCACTCAAATCTCTAACCACCCCACGCACATTGTTCTTTTCTTTATCAACGCCAATCCCGAAGTATGACAATTGGTCAGTAACTTCTTGTCTAACGGTAATACTATTTTCACCAACTCCAGCAGTGAACACGATTGCATCAGCACCACCAAGTTCAGCTAGGTAGGATCCAATGTATCTAACAATTCGATTAACATAGATCTGCCGAGCAATTCTAGCACGATGATTAGTCTTTTGAGCAGCCTCAACCTCACGCATATCAGCAGAGACGCCCGAAATACCAAGTAATCCAGACTTAGTATTTAAGACTTTAATCATATCGTTGATATCTGTCATTCCTTCTTTTTCCATAACATAGGCCAAAAGAGAAGGATCAACATCACCTGAACGCGTAGCCATGGTTAAACCAGTAACTGGGGTAAATCCCATCGATGTGTCATAGGACTTACCGTTCTTAACGGCACAGATTGAGGCACCCGCACCTAAATGCATGATAATCATCTTTAAATCTTCTACGGGTTTACCCATTAACTCAGCTGCTCTTTGAGAGACATAGCGATAACTAATCCCGTGGAATCCATATTTACGAGCCGTATATTTTTCGTAGTACTCATAAGGAAGACTGTACAGATAATTTTTCTCGGGGATGGTTTGATGAAATGATGTATCAAAGACGGCAACGCTAGTCACGTTTGGAAGCACCTTTTCAAATGCCTTAATTCCTAAAACATTGGCTGGCTCATGCAAGGGTGCCAATTCATCCAAACTTTCGATCTTTTTGAGAACTTCAGGAGTAATGATTACCGATTGATCGAAATATTCTCCACCAGCAACGACTCGATGTCCAACTCCGGTAATTTCGTTATAGTCGTTGATAATATCAAGATCGAGTAATTGATCTAACAAAATTTGGATTGCTTGTTCATGATCCTTAACATCTAATGTTTCCTCAAATTTCTTCCCATCATCATATTTAATTTCAACATGTGATTTTGGTAAGCCAATCCTTTCAATTAAACCTTCTCCAAGAACTTCTTCTTCTGGCATTTTAAACAACTTAAACTTTAAAGTCGAACTACCAGCATTAATTGCAATAATCTTACCCATGAGTAATCTCCTTAATTTCAACTATTTCTTCAATAAATCGTTTTCTTCCCAATCAACAATCTCCGCCATGAACTTTTGAAAGGCAGTCGTATCCTTAAACGAAGGAAACTCTCCTAACATCACTTTTTGAACTTGGTGACTATCTCCACCACGATTCTGCAAAATTAAAATGGCTTTTTGAGCACTTTTATCCCCAAACAACTCTTGGGGTAAATTCAGTACTCCCTGTAAATAAACCGAATCTTGAAACCACTTCAAAAGTCCCTTTGCTTCACTCGTTTCAAAAAGATTGCTTGGAACTAGGAACACTCCAAATCCAGCAGGCTTTAAGTAATTCATTGACTGCTCAATCAATAAATGATGAACATATGAATGACCAGATTGTGACCGCGTCGCATACCCTTTTGTCTTTTCATCAATTGGATAATAACCAACTGGGAGATCAGAGACAACTAAATCAACCTTAGGAACCAACAGATGTTCAATACTATCCTGCTGAATTAGTTCAACATCCAAATCTTGCATTTCAGAACTAATACTAGCAATTGAAATCATTGAATCATCATTATCGATTCCATATCCCTTAACAGTATCGTGAAGTGAATCGTGTAGCTGATTCATGACCGCTGTAAGTAAATTCCCAGTTCCAACTGCTGGATCAAGGATGCTCACGCTAGACTTGTGTTCATAAATCCGCGTAACTATGTATCCCATGATGTAAGCGATTGTATCAGGAGTTATTTGATGATTTGCCTGAATCTTATCTTCTTTAGTAGCTTTGATCATAACCATTTGAATAGCACGTCTAATCGATTCATTATCCATCTTTTTATAGTCAACCGTTTGATACAACTTAGTCAGTTCATCAACAACGTTTGGTTTTGGAATACCATCCTCGACCCGAACGGTATTGTTATCAATCATATTATCGGCGGTTTCGATGAAAGCGTCTAGATACGAAGTACCTAACGCCTGACTCAAGACTTTACTGGATTGATCAAAAACTTGAAACAATGATATTGATTCTTTCTTAGACAGAATATCAACCCCTCTTCTTATATATCTAGGGTTAATATTACCAGAATTCACGCATATTATTCAAGATTTCTCATTTATCTATTAGAATTATTCAATTCTTTCGTTAGTCTTTGATATTTTGCGGTTCGAATATGATTATTTTGAATTTGAAAATTAATCTTTTGGTAACGATAAACAACTATTCCAGACAAAAAAGTTAAAAACAAAATTGCAACTAACGTTAAACTCCCGCTTCTCTTACAGGTGACTTTTGGCTTCATAATTGACCCCATTAATTCTAATTTGACTAGTTAATATATGATGATGTAATGACCAAGATGCCTTACTAACGTTTAATATGATTGGAATATGTCCACCATTTACTCCACGCAATCGAACCATGTCATGATAATGTTCCATTATATATTCCTTATTTTCCTTCTTACTCTTTAATTTAATGGCATCTTTAGTGACTTTAATCATCTTAAACTGATAATCAGGTGACTCAATCACATCAAGATAACGATAAAAGGTTCCCTGATTATCACTCCACTTTTCCTTTTGAATTAATTGACTAGTAATCATAATCAAGCTAAATGCTAACGAGACCAACAAAAGTGAACAAATGGACTCAATCAACGAAAAGCCGGCTCGATCATTTATATTTTTTAAGTAATTCACGTTCATAATTCATCCTAACCTGATGTGTTTCATACTGACTTTTTCTTAAGCAATGATATTCAAAATCATTAACGTTTAAATAAAAGATCACACCACTACAAATCAGAATTAGACCAACTAAAGAGTCAATCAACGTGAACCCTAATCTAATTTTACTTAATAGTCTCAAGATGATATGCACCCCATCCAAGTTGAATTTTTTGTAAAATCGTTTTCCTTTGGTTCTGCGAATACCATCGAATTGTTTGCGGTTTAACGTATCCATCACTTTTGATCTCAATATCATGGTAACTTTTAACGCTTAATCCCTTTGGCATCCTAATTATCTTATCCTTTTGTTTCGATTTGCCACACTTAGCAAACACCACTTCATCATCTGGATAAAACAATACGTCCGTTGAATGATGACTATTCTGTGACTCTAGTAACGCGTCGTTCCACCCTGAATCTAAAGTTTGAAAAAAGCGTTCCTCTTTACCCTCAAAAAATCCCAAATAGTTCCCGGCAACCAAGGTGATCCCTAAAATAAGGGATGTTACAAACAAAACGAGGAGACTTTCCACTAACGTAAAACCCTCTTGATTATCTTTGAACGGCATGATTTTTTACTACGACCACTCTTTCCACTTGAGCTTGTTTAGCCTGCTTACTCGTTAAATAATGGCTTCTAACTAACTTGTTAATGGTTACATTTCCGTCATGCTTTTCGTCTTCATAAGCATCGATTTGAGTTTGAATAACCGACACCATCGCCGATCCATGAATTTTTTTGGCGTGATCCTTTTGATTGCTTAAGTTTGGAATAATAATTAGAACCAGTAGCGAGATAATGAATAAAACAATTGTCATTTCAATTAGTGTGAATCCTTTTCTCTTCATTAGTAAATTCCTTTCATTGAGTTATACATTGGCAGTAACATCTGCAAGTAAGCACCCACAATTAGGATGCCGATCACCGCAAATGAAATCGGCTGGATTAACTTAATCAGTAAATTCGACTTTCTGATCATGTCTTTAAAGCTGAGCTGACTTAAAGCTTTTAAATTTTGGGCTAATTCAGACTGAGTACTTCCATTTGATAGAAACACAATCATTTCCTCAGAAACAAAGGAATAATGAGCTAAACTTGCTCCAAAACTAAGTCCATTGTTAAAACCATCTTGCATAGTCTTCCCAACATCATATAGAAGACTCTGATGATCAAATTTTAATAAACTAAAAACAACTTGTTTTAAGTCCAATCCTCCTTTGATCATTAGCGCAAAGTTGGAGGTCACAAAATATTGGTAATATGACTTAAACAATGAACCAAGTAATGGGATCTTTACCAACAAATTAATTCGATCAATACACTTTTTATTTTTAAAACTTTGATAACCAAAAATTCCCGCCACAAGCGCCATGAATATTAATCCATAAACGACATATTGAATAAAATGACTTCCATTAGAAGCTGATTTACCGGTTAAATCAGCAGTTTGGGGCATAATCAAAAACCTAACTGCAAAAATAATACTAAACAAAACCACAAACAAAAATGCTGGATAAATTACCACTCCCTTAATCTTTTCATCTTGAGCAATTCTTAACTTTAAGAACTCCCCGACCCCTTTCATCTCATTAATCAAATCTCCATGTTTATCGGCAATTTCTAATTGGTAATAAATTGATTCACTCAAAAAGAATCTCATCGATTCTGGCAGCGAATTTCCGTCCTCCAAACTTTGCATGATCCTAGTAACTATTTTCTGATTTTTTGTTGACACCACTTTAATAAACTTCAAGCTCTGTCGGATAGAAAATCCCATCGATAAAAGGTCTCCCAAGGTTGAGAACAAGAATGACTGTTGTTTAAGGGAAACACATTTACCCGTAATAGTATTCATCTTTAACTTTTTCACTAATTATTCCTTTCCTCGAAAGCTCATCAATTCGATTCTTCCAATCATTCATATCGTCTTTTAATAGCGCATGATCACCAAATTTATCTTTAATAGTCATAAGAGTCTTAGTCTTCTTTGAAACGGTTGGTATTAATCGTTGATACACCACTAAATTCAAAGCTGATTTGATTCTTTCATAATCAAGTCCGAGCTCTAGCAATCTTTGAATTGTTCCTTCAGGAGACCTTGCATGAACTGTGCTTAGCACTAAATGTCCCGATAGAGCCGCTGAGATTGCCACTTCGGCCGTTTGATGATCACGAATCTCACCAATTATAAAAACATCAGGACGTTGTCTTAATCCCACTTTAAGTAAATCAGCGTAAGTCATTTGGGCCCGATCATTAACCTCAAGTTGTAAAAAATTTTCTTCATAAATTTCAACTGGATCTTCAATTGTCATCACGATCTGATTTTTACTAATGCTTCTAACGATTCGATAAATCGTGGTCGTCTTACCAGAACCAGTAGGACCAGCAAACAAAAGTAAACCACGTTTTTTACAGGAAGACTCGATCTTTTGAATTTGATCAGCATAAAAAAAGCCACTATCGACATGATTACTGTCATAGATAATCCTAATTACCATTGATTCATCTTGACTGAAATTACCCACCGATGACAATCGTAAACGTAATTTTTGACCTTTGATTGCATAATCCATCGATCCTAATTGGGGCCTGCGATTATCCGTAACCGACATCCCACTTTGATATTTACAATATGAAATGACTTTTTTAGCCATGTCTTTGCTCAAATCCGTAATTTGAATCGTCCGAACAGCCGTATGAACCTTGATACAATAGTCTTTTTCCTTAGGTAAAATAAAAACATCCGAAGCTTGTCGTTGAACTGCAAATTCCATAATATTGTTCAACCATTGTGTCACTTTCACTTTAATCACATCCTTCATAACTAAATACGAAAAAAAGATGCAATCTAATTAAAGATTGCATCTTTTATAAACTAATTTAATTATTTAGCTTGATTAGGTAATACGGCAGCTTCATAAACATCTTGAACATCATCGTTATCTTCTAATTCATCAATTAGACCACTGTACTGTTCAACTTTATCTGAAGGAACTTCTGTCGTATTCTGTGGAATCAACTTAACTTCGGCATCCAATTTATATCCTGCATCTTGTAATGCATCACGAACACTAGCCATGCTAGCAGGATCAGTAAGAATTTGATACTCATCATCCGTTGATTTCATATCATCAGCACCAGCATCCAACGCTGCCATCAACATACTATCCTCGTCGTCATCAGTATCTGACTTTGAAATCGTAATAAGACCCTTTCGGTCAAACATATATGAGACCGATCCGTCAGTTCCAAGGGAACCACCATGGTGAGTGAAGGCTGAACGAATAGCAGCAGCGGTTCGGTTTTTATTATCGGTTAAAGCAGAAACCATAACGGCAGTCCCACCAGGTCCATAACCTTCATATGTTACTTCTTCAAATTTAGCTCCACCAACTCCTGAAGCCTTGTCAATTGCTCGTTGAACGTTATCTTTTGGCATGTTTGCTTCACGAGCTTTTTCCATTTCTAGTCTTAATTGAGGATTTCCTTCGGGATCACTTCCACCAGCTTTTGCAGCTTGATATAAGTTACGTGAGATCTTCTGGAAAATCTTTCCACGCTTAGCATCTTGGGCGTTCTTTCGTCCTTGAATGTTATGCCACTTTGAATGTCCTGACATGATCACAACTCCTCTCTTTTAAACATATTAACTCTACAATTATATCAATTAGTGGCCCTAGTATCAAGCATAGTTCTATTTGGTCGATTCACGCTTCTTTAATCCAAAGGGTAAAAAGACCTTGTTTTCATCAATTTCTTCATTATTCATCAACTTGGTTAAGAGTCGCATGGCAACAGCTCCAACATCATAAAGCGGCTGAGTAATAGTTGACATAGTTGGTCTAGTCATCTCAGTCAGTTTAGTATCATTACTAGTGGCCAGTTCAAATTCCCCGGGAACACTGACACCGTCATCGGTCATTGAGTTCATCACCCCAGCAGCCATATCATCATCGGTAACAATTGCCGCAGTTACTTCATTCTTTTTTAGTTGCTCTCTTAAAGCATATCCACCAGAATAGCTTACATCGGTCTCAAATAATAATGCTTTCTCAAACGGAATTCCAGCATCTGAAAGCGCGTCTTTATACCCTTTTAACCTAAAATCTTTATTAATCGACCGGTTTAAGGGTCCGGAGATAAAAGCAATACGATCGTTCCCGTTACTAATCAAATGGGTAACCTCGGAATACACGGCTTGGCGATAATCAATGTTCACACTAGGAATCTTACCACTAGCATCAACTGAACCTGCCAAAACAACTGGGGCGTGTGACTTTTTAAATTCAGTCCGAAGTTCATCAGAAATTTCATTTCCCATAAATACAATTCCATCAACTTGCTTGGCTTGCAATGTATTCATTGAAGTAAGTTCACGCTGATTGTTCCCATCCGAATTAGTCAAGATAATATTGTACTTATACATCGTTGCTATATCGTCAATCCCGCGTGCAAGCGAAGCAAAATAGGTATTGGTAACGTTGGGGATAATAACTCCAACCGTCGTTGACTTTTTACTTGCTAGTCCCCTAGCAACTGCGTTAGGTCGATAGTCAAGTTTATCAATGACACTCAAAACCTTTTGTTTGGTAGCATCTTTCACATTCTGATTCCCATTTACTACCCTTGAGACAGTTGCCATTGAAACATTGGCTTCACGAGCTACATCATAAATTGTCACATTTTGTTTTTTCAAATTTGGCTTCTCCTATTATGTACTACTAGACCATTAATTATTATAAATATATCAAAGTAAAAGAACTCATTCAAGTGAAATCGGTTACATTTTGAGGCAAAAAAAACCGGACTACCGTCCGATTTGGGTAAATAAATTACTTTTCGTGATGTTCGTGAATTGGATAAATTGTTTCTGCTCGATCTTGATCACTAAAGGCATCATCAGGATCAATCACAATGTCATCAGATTCTTTTTCTTTAGCAAGATCATCTAATTCATTTCTAGGAGCAGGATGTTCATCAACGTTCGCCCTTAATGAATTAACAGCCTCTTGCAAATCAGATAACTTATCCCCCAGTGATTCATTTACTTTTTGCACTGAGTCTTTAGCATCATCCATCTTATCTGAAGCAAGATCCTTAAGGTCTTCAGCAGTGTCATTTGCGTAATAAACGTAATCTAGTGCACGATCTTTAACATCTTCAGTGGTATCAAGAAGAAAGTCTTTGATCTCACGCTTTCTCGATTCATCTAATAGTTTGTATGCTACAAATGCAGCAGTTCCGCCGATTACTGATCCTAAAAGCATTCCCTTTTTAAAATTCATAACCAATCCACCCCTTAATTTGTTCCTTCAGAATTTTTGTCGCGTTTGGAGAATAATCTACCAATCATTTTACCAGCAAAAGTCAAAGCCGAAGTCTTGGCTAACAAACCACTCTTTGATCTAACTTTTTCAGTTGCAGTTCTGGTTGCTTCATTTAAGTCTGAAACACTAACACCTAAATCAGCAGCCGCCTGAAAAACTGGGTCGACTTGATCCAACTTTGAGTTAACGTTATTTAACAATGTATTTGAAATCACCATAATCTGCTCACACTCTTTGCTAATATGATTTGCATCATTAGTAAGACTATCAACATTTTCACTTAAGTCTTTAACCGTTTTTGATAAACGGACCAAAAACAAGCATAAAAATACAACTAATACTAAAAAAGCAATTGCAGCAATTAGCGCTGCTAACTCACCAATCCCCATTTAATTATCCTCCTAATGGCTTCTTCTCCATTTAGAATAGCATTATCTAACCCATATGACAATTTAAAAAGCTTAATTTTATTTGGGTCTCGTCTCTGTTAAAATGTTGATAATCGAAAAATTAGGAGCGGAGGACATTATGAACATATTTATCCAATTAGTGGCTAACGGAGCTAACGCTTCATCAGCCCTTAAATCAGGATCCGTTGAAAACGTAGCAAATCCATCGTTTTTAACTAAGTATTTTAGAAGTTTTGACTGGGCTAAAATATTCTCTAATCTTACTACCAAGATTATCAGCATTATCTTAGTTTCAATTTTATTCTTAATTATAATAAGAGTTGGAAGAAGATTTATTAAACACTATTTTAACAAACGTCAAAATGATATCTCGCAAAAACAGGATAAATTGCCCAAAATAACCGGAACGTCAGAACCCATTGCTGCCAGACGAAATAAAACGATGTACACCCTTACCACCAACATTTACTACTACACCGTCGTTTTCTTCTGGTTATATTCACTATTGTCAATGATTGGAATCCCAGTTGGAACGTTACTCGCAGGAGCCGGAATCTTCAGTTTAGCAATTGGACTTGGAGCACAAGGATTCGTCAGTGATATTGTTAGTGGCTTTTTTATCCTAGCTGAACATCAAATCGACGTGGGGGAACGCGTTATTATTAACAATATTGAGGGGTACGTTAAAGCCGTTGGGCTTCGCACGACTCAAATCACAAGTATCAATGGAACTTTAAATTTCATCCCTAATCGTAGTATCACCACCGTTTCCAACCTTTCCCGTGGAGAAATGATGACCATCATCAATATTCGAATTACTCCTGAAACCCCAATCCACAAGGTCGAAGATATCATTGCTAAAGTTAACGAAGAAAAGTGTCCCAATGACCCTGACATTGTTGGTAAACCAGTCATCTTCGGGACTAACTTCTTACAAGATGGCTCGCTTGCAATCTCCGTTTTCTTACACACTAAGAATGAACGTGAATTCGACGTTAACGCTGAATATCTAGGAGCATACCTGACTGCTATTAATAAGGCCGGAATTAATCTTCCACTTTCACCTTTAGTGGTGCCAGAACCACCACAAAGCACAAACTAAAAAAGAGCCTATCACTAATCGTGATAGGCTCTTTTTTACCACCAATCTTCAATTACACTAGTTAACTTACGCAAAGCATTGCCACGAGCGCTGTAGTGATTCTTTTGGGCGTCCGTTAACTCCGCCAAAGTTTTACCAACGTCAGGAAGATAAAAGAGAGGATCATAACCAAATCCATTTGTCCCTTTTGGAGTTTCTACAATCTGACCGTTAACTCTTCCCACAACCACTAGTTGTTTACCATCCGGTCTTCTCACAATCAGTGTTGTATTAAAATGGGCGGAACGATCCTTTTGACCCGCCATGTTCTTTAACAATTTAGCTTTATTAGCCTCATCATTATGATCGCCAGCATAACGCGCTGAGTGAACTCCGGGCGCTCCACCTAAAGCATTAACCACCAAACCTGAATCATCAGCTAACACCGGCAAATTTAAGTAGTCAGAGACGACCCTGGCTTTAATACTTGCATTCTCTTCAAAGGTTGAACCATTCTCATCAATCGGTGGAACATCTTCAAAATCATTAATTGACTTCACGGTTAAGCCTAATTTTGAAAGCATCTCCGAAAACTCATTGATTTTACCAGGATTTTTTGAGGCAAGAACAATTTGATTATTTTTCATCAGTATTTCTCCAATTGTTTAACAGGAATCAACTTAGCATCAATATCAGTATGCAACCAGTTTTTACCCACTTTATCAAATCTTTCAACATCGGCAGTGGTGTAAAAACGATCACTAGGCGATTTCACGTTTGCTAGTTCACCCTTTTGCTTTAATTCATTTTTAACAGCATTAACCGTTTCGTATCCAGGATTAACCAAAGTAACATCGGGGCCCATTACATCCGCAATTAAGTCCGCAATAATTGGAAAGTGAGTACAACCTAACACTAATGTATCAATGCCACTATCCTTAAACGGTTTCAAACCGTCAATAATCGTTTTCTTAGCAGTCGAACTTTGATAATCACCACTCTCAACAAGTGGAATAAAATCTGGACACGCCACTTCTTTCACAGTGATATTAGAATCAATGCCTTTAATGGTATCTCGATAAGAGTGACTAGTAACCGTGCCCTTGGTTGCAATCACACCAATTTTTTGATTTTTAGTTTTTTTAACTGCAGCTAAGCTTCCCGGTTCAATAACTCCAATCACGGGAATTGGAAGGATCTTTCTTAAATACGAAAGAGCTGCTGCCGTGGCAGTATTACAAGCAATCACCATCATCTTAGCGCCTTGATCAACAAAAAAACTCCCGATCTCAGCTGAGTACTTGCGAACCTCATCTGCGGTTTTTTCGCCGTAAGGAAGTCGTGCTTCGTCTCCAAGATAAATCATGTTTTCATGTGGTAATTTTGAAAGTGCCACTTTTGCAACTGTCATTCCACCAATTCCAGAATCCATATAAGCTACTGGTGATGATTTCATATTATCCCTCCTATTAACTTCAAATCTAATTATGGCGTTTTTTTAAATTTAGTTCAAGTTGCCTTTCTCCTTTATTTCACGGTGTTCTATGATAAAATGTTATTTGTAAAGTATCTTTTTGGAAGAGGACTCTGATATGAATAAATACGAAAAGTTTCGCAAAGAACATTCTGATTCACCCTTTTGGGGAATCGAACTTTTAAGAGATAGTCTTTTACCAGATTTGTTGGATCAAGATATTCACGACATCTTATACTGGGCTGGCAAGGATCTTGCCACTAAGTTCCCACTAGCATCAAATGATGATCTTCAAGTATTCTTTAAACAAAGTCAGTTTGGTAATCTAGAACTTAAAAAGGAAAGTCTCAAAAAAATCAACTGGAAATTAGCTGGACCAGAAGTCGAAACCAGATTAAAGCTGAACAAGGATCCCGATTTTATGCTTGAAGCTGGCTTTTTAGCACAAACGAAACAGCAGATCGATCAAATCGCAACCGAATGCGAAGCAACCATTAAATTAAACAGTGTGAACTTTATAGTTGTTTCTGATCCCAATGCTCCGGTCAACAATCCTAGTGATTTTAAACCAATTATCATCGCAAAATAAAAAAGAGCCATTTGGCTCTTTTTTTATGCTGTATATGCAGACAACAATTTCTTTAACTGATCCTTTGAATGAAAGCCGACAATTTGGTCGATAACCTTGCCATCCTTAAGCACCATCAAAGTTGGAATACTCATAATCCCAAATTCACGTGAAGTGTTTGGATTATCATCAACATTCATTTTAAAGAATTTAACCTTATCTGCTACCTCAGGATCCTCAGACAAGTCTTCAACTACTGGTGATTGCATCTTACATGGGCCACACCATGGTGCCCAAAAATCAACAACTGAAATCCCATCGGCAGTGTCTTCTTTAAAGTTTGCATCATTAGTTTCATTAACCATAACATTTGCCTCCTTAACTTCTTACTATGAGTAAGTATAAACACGTATTGATTCAAATGCAACTAAGTTGCATACAATCTACTTAAACTTGACGACAGTTGAGCCGTCCCCACCAGCATTTGCTGGTGAAAAACCAAATTCCTTAACGCGGCGATTGCGTTTTAGATAATTTATGACTCCCTTACGTAGAGCTCCGGTTCCTTTCCCATGAATAATGGTAACGGACGGATAACCAGCCAAAAGAGCGGAATCAATGTAACGATCTAGTTGTTGCATGGCTGATTCATATCTTTCACCACGTAAATCAAGGGTTGGTGAAATCCCACTTGAACGCGTTCGCCGCACACTAGGCGTGTGCTTTTTCGGCTTTGAAGTCTCTTTTTGAACCTTTTCAAGGTCAGACTCGGAAACTTTCATCTTTAAAATTCCAAGTTGCACTTCCCAATTATCTCTACCAATCTTATTAAGCAGAACACCCCTTTGCCCATAAGACTTAACCAGTACGTCATCACCCTCTCTAAAGTTATGCTTTGCTTTTTCTCGTTTCAAAACACGATTATGTTTAAGTTCTGGATGCTGTTCAAGAGAATTGATCTTTCCCTTAGCATCAATTAATTCATTTTCTTTGACTGATTGTTTACTTTGACGTTGAAGGTGATGAAGATGATTAATAATTTCGTTAGCTTCTCGTCTTGTTTTTGAAACAATTTGATTGGCCTGACGCTTGGCATCATTAACCATCGTATCTTTATTATTATTAAACTTAGTGAGTTGCTCGTCTAACCTAGCGTGCAATTGTTCATTATCTGCCAGTTCCACCTTGAGTTTACGGGCACGTTCATCGGCAGCTTTAGTCTGTTTTGTTAGTTGCTTAATCATTTTATTAATATCTTGACTATTAGAATCCATTAGTGAACTAGCTTCAGAAATGATCGACTCATCCAATCCCAGTCGCTTAGCAATGTTTAAAGCATTACTTTGTCCTGGAACCCCCATCAATAGTCGATAGGTTGGCTCAAGGGTCTTCTCATCAAATTCCATTGAGGCGTTGATCGTTTCTGGCCGATTGTATCCATAAACTTTCAGTTCTGGGTAATGAGTGGTAGCCAACACTTCACTACCTGATTCACCGATTTTATCTAGAATCGACATAGCTAATGCCGCTCCTTCTTTAGGATCCGTTCCAGCACCTAGTTCATCAATTAAAATTAAGCTTCTCTTAGTAATGTGTTTTAAAATGTCAATCAAATTATCCATATGAGACGAGAAGGTACTAAGATTAGCCTCAATCGACTGTTCATCCCCAATGTCAGCAAACACATTATCAAAAACACCAATTTGACTACCTTCATTTGCCATTACAAAAATTCCAGATTGGGCCATTAACTGATTTATCCCAAGCGTTTTGATGGTAATCGTCTTACCACCCGTGTTCGGACCAGTAATAATAATTTGTCGAAAATCAGATCCAATTGAAATATCATTTCCAACAACCTTTTGCTGGTCAATTAACGGATGCCTGACATTTTTTAAATTAACATGATTATCCCTTGAAACACTTGGCTTAGTTGCATTCATCTGATCTGCAAACTTGGCTTTAGCATTGATCAAGTCAAAATGGCCTAATTTAGAAGCATTTTCCATGAGTTCCTCTTGATAAGGTCTAATCATGTCGGATAATTCACCCAAAATTTTATGAATCTCTTTGCGCTCATCTAGTTGTGATCTTCTCAGATCGTTATTAGATGAAACTACACTTTGAGGTTCAATGTACAAAGTCAATCCACTTGTACTTTGATCATGAACGATTCCACCAAATTTTTGTTTGTCTTCTGCCTTAACTGGAATAACATAACGACCATCTCGAACCGTGATGATTGGCTCACTCAAATATTTCGATTGTTTACCATGGATAAACTTATTCATGGTAGTTTTGATGTTAACTTCTAAGCGTGCGATTTCTCTTCTAATGGAACGCAACTGATTAGATGCCGAATCTAACACTCGTCCATCTTCGTCAATTGACGTCTCAAGTCGTTTTGAAACTTCCGGAAGATCATTAAAGTTCTTGGCTTCATCGTACAAAACGTTCAAATCAATTTTATCATCCGCTAAATTATCAAAGAAAGTTTTAACCCGCACACTTGCAAGTAAAACCGCACTAACTTGAGCCAACTCAGTACCGTTTAAATCGGCATTAACCGCTAATCGTTTCACGTATGGAGTAATGTCATTTAACCTAGGAACTGGGATCATTTTGTTTAGGCGATAAATATGTGAGCCGTCATCTGACTCATCCAATGAGTGAGAGACTACATCATAATCACTACTGGGCCTTAATTGTTTTAATTCTCTTGATCCATTTTCAGTGGTTAGAAATTGACCCAGCAACTGCTTCACTCTGTTATATTCTAATGTATCAAGTACTTTTTCGTTCATTTTTTCATCCCATTTTACCGATTTATCATTTGATTAAATAAGTGTGGAGAATCCATCGTGATCATCTGTGAGACGGTTGAATTTTGATATTCAGTATTTACCCAATTATTGTTAGTCAATAATAATCCATCAAGTATTAACATTATCACTAACAAACTAATGATTACGCCAACAACCGCACCCAATAGCGAATTCAGTTGTCTTAACACTGGCAGAGAAACAATCCGATTCAATAGATGTGAAACCCATCTTAAAATAACCGCCACTACTACAAAAGTTACCAAAAATGATAGTCCCCGCCAGAAGCCAGTATTGCTGTAAGCATGGGTCGCTAAAATCATATTAGAGACGGTTCTTAAAAAATCAGCAACCGGAATCACATAAACAAACGCAATTATTGCAGCAATCAAATAACTAATAAAGCTGAATAACTCATTTACCAGGCCACGATGATAACCATGGACAATCGAAAAGATTAGTATAATTATGATGATAATTGTAAATAACATTAGTCTTCGTCATCCTCCGCTTTATTGTTAATCTTATCAAGTTCTAATTGTTTTTTTAATTGATCAGAAATTGCATTAAACGCAATTAAAATGGCAGCATCTTCATCACTTACACCCTTGGAGATGTTTTTTAACTGTGCCAACTGATTGTTTAAGATGCGCGCAGTTGTCTCCATGTGTTCATCTGAAGCATCCCCAATAAAAGTATATTCCTTCCCACCAATTTTAGTTTTAAATCTATTTTTACCAGCCAAAGTAAAACCTCCCGCAATGCTTCCATTTTATCATGAAAATCCTTTAAATTAATTAAAAAAAGGATGCTGGATTTCCAGCATCACTTAATTATTTAATTATTTTTGATCTTGTCCTGATTGCAGGAATGTATCAAGCATTTCTTGAACCATTTCCCACTCATTGTCATCTTCAATTGGTTCTAATTCTCCACCACTTGGATTAGCAGGATCATCATCCTTTGGCAATGCATAAGCCTCAATATCTACTTCATCGTTATCATCATCTGTTGCTGGATAAATAAAAATATAGGAACGATTGTAATCATCAGATGAGAAGGTAAATAAAATATTATACAAACTTTCTTTTCCATCTTCATCGACAAGCGTAACTTGTTCTTGTTGGTTGTTCTCGTTTTCTTTACTCATATTAGTTCCTCTTTTCTAATTAGAAATTACATAACTTACCCTTACGATCAAGGTAACTCTGTAAAATCAATTCAGCCGCAACCTTATCAATAACTTTTTTTCGTTTTGCTCTTGAAACATCAGCTTGTTCAATCAGCATTCGTTCAGCTTCAACAGTGGTGAGTCGTTCATCTTCAAAATCAACTGGCAGATTAAAATTTTTCTTTATCAAATCCCCATAATTTTTCGAAGCTTCTACTCTTGGACCAGAAGTATTATTCATATTCTTAGGTAGTCCAATGACAACGCCGTTGACATCATATTTCTGGATTAATTCCTTCATTCGTTTTAACCCAAACTCTTTTTCATCTTCGTTGATTTTAACGATTTCGATTCCTTGAGATGTCCACCCTAAAGCATCGCTCATGGCTACACCAACGGTTCTCGATCCAACATCTAATCCCATTAACCTCACTAATCTGACGTCCCATCCATTGATGGTGTTCTACCCTTCAAATATGAATGTAAAAGCACATCAATTATTTCTTCTCGATCGTAATGACACATTAGCGTCCGCGCATTATTCAATTTTGGAAGATATGCTGGATCGCCAGATGTTAAATAACCAACTAATTGAACATAAGGATCATAACCCTTTTCAATTAAGGCTTGGTAAACAGTCGCCAGCGTCTTATGAATATCTAGATTCGACTTGTCTTTAAATAATGAAATGTTTTCTTGTTTGTGCTCCATCATAGATCCCTCCCCTACAAAAAAGATAATACACGACTAATTTTCAAATAACAACTATTACTTATGTTCCTTAATCCAGGTCTTGGCAGCTTTTAAAGCATCATCAATACCAGCTGGATTTTTACCACCAGCTTGGGCCATGTTAGGACGACCCCCTCCACCACCGCTGATATTTTTAGAAATTGATTTAATTAAATCACCAGCTTTAATTCCAGCCTTCACTTGATCCTCACTAACTGCAACTAATAAATTAGCTTTGTCATCAGTACCAGTCCCAAGAACAAGAACGTCTGAAGCGTTTTTATCTCTCCAGGTATCAGCTAATTCTCTTAGTTGACTCATATTAGCATTTTTTAAGTGTCCTGCAATCAAAGTGACTCCGTTAACGTCTTGAACATCATCAAAAATGTCTACGGCTTCCTGGTTAGCTAGCTTAGTTTCAAGTGATTCTTGTCGACTTTCCAAATCCTTAATTTGACCTTGCAATTGTTTAACACGGCCGGGAATTTCCTCGGTTGTTGGCGACTTAACTGTCTTTCCAATTTCCTTTAACATTCGTTCCTCATCATTTAAAAGATTAAAAGCATCTTTAGAGGTAACAGCTTCAATTCTTCTGACTCCAGATCCAACTCCGGTCTCAGAGACAATCTTAAATAATCCCAACTGACTGGTATTTTTAACATGATCGCCACCGCAAAACTCAATTGAAAAATCATCAATCTTTACTACTCGAACTTCATCGCCATACTTTGCGTCAAAAAGTGCAATAGCGCCCATTTCTTTTCCAGTTTTTTGGTCGGTCACAACGGTTTGAACGGGAATGGCAGCAAAAATCTTTTGATTAACCATGTTCTCAACTTTTTGCAGTTCAGCGTCAGTGACTTGACCAAAATGGGTAAAGTCAAAACGAAGATAATCAGGACGAACTAGTGAGCCAGCTTGTTGCGTATGACCACCAAGAACATTTCTTAGTGACTGATCTAATAGATGAGTTGCCGTATGGTTATTCTCAACCCGATCATGGAAATTGCGGTCAACAACTAACTTGTACTTCTCACCTTTCTTCATATCACCGGTAATTTTAACAGTATGAAGATTTTGACCATTTGGAGCTTTTTGGACATCCTCAACTTCAGCCACTTCGTCACCATTTTGGTTATAAATCTTACCACTATCGGCTACTTGACCACCCATTTCAGCATAGAATGGTGTTTTATCGAAAATTAATTCAGCTTCTTTTTGGTCCGGCGTGATCTGATTTGTCAGCTTTTCATCAAAAATAATATCATTAAGTTTAGCAGCATCAACGGTTAGTCGATCGTATCCCACGTATTCACTAGGAGTTTTAATATCAAGTAACAAATCTCGTTGAACTTTCATCGATTTCTTCGACCCACGAGCGTTTCTAGCCCGGTCTTGTTGCTTTTGCATTTCAACATCAAAACCAGTTTCATCCACTTTAACCCATTCATTACCAGCATATTCCTCGGTAAGTTCAAGGGGAAAACCATAAGTATCGTAGAGTTTAAAGGCATCTTTACCAGAAATTTCTTTTTTAGAATTGGTCTTAGTCTCAGAAATAAGGTTATTAAGCAGTTGCAAGCCATCGCTTAGCGTGGTGTTAAAACGCTCTTCCTCATTTTTAACAATCTTTTTAATATAATCACTCTGTTCAAGAACATCGGGGTAATAAGATTGCATGATTTGACCAACAACGGGAACTAGTTTATACAAAAAGGCATCATTAATACCTAATTCGTGTCCATTAACAGTTGCCCGTCTAATCAGGCGTCTAATGACATAACCTCGTCCTTCATTTGAGGGAAGGGCCCCATCACCAATGGCAAAGGTAATTGCCCGAATGTGATCGGCAATGACCTTAAAGGGGATGTCATCTTTCCGATTACCATCATACTTCTTACCATCACTTAATTCCTCAGTCTTCTTGATAATTGGCATAAATAAATCGGTTTCAAAGTTCGTTGGTGCATCTTGGAAAATTGATACAACCCGTTCAAGTCCCATTCCAGTATCAATGTTTTTTCTTGGAAGTGGCTCATAGGTTCCTTCAGGCGTGTGATTAAACTGAGAAAACACAATATTCCAAACTTCCAAATATCGTTCGTTTTCACCGCCAGGATAATTTTCGGGATCATCAGGTGCCAAGTTATCGTACTTTTCACCCCGATCATAAAAAATTTCCGAATCAGGACCTGAGGGACCTTGACCAATGTCCCAAAAATTGTCCTTTGCTTCAACAATATGATCAGGCGCAATCCCAACCTTTTCCCATAATTCCTTTGTTTCTTTGTCATCAGGATAAACGGTGACGTATAAATTATTTGGATCCCATCCAAACCACTTCGGACTAGTCAATAACTCGTATGCCCACGGAATGACTTCTTTTTTAAAATAATCACCAACCGAAAAATTACCAAGCATCTCAAACAGAGTTTGGTGTCTTGCCGTTTTACCAACGTTCTCAATATCATTAGTTCTAATACTCTTCTGCGAACTAGTTAATCGTGGATTACTTGGAACTTCTGAACCATCAAAATACTTTTTCATGGTGGCAACCCCAGAATTAATCCAAAGTAAAGTGGGATCATCCTTTGGGACTAGTGAGGCACTCGGTTCCACGGTATGACCCTTCTCTTTGAAAAAATCAAGAAACATTTGACGAACTTGACTACTGCTGAGCTTTTTCATGATATCCTCCATAATAATAAAAAATAAAAAACACCCTTGCTAGCAAAGACGCCGGGACGCGGTACCACTTTACTTGCAACGATGTTGTCATTACCTCTTTAGTCCCTATAACGTGGGAAACGATCTACTGTTTGGTAGCATCAAAATAACTAAGTACGGTCTGTTTTCATTTTTCAAACCTTCCTGTAGTACTTCACTAATTTGACATATCCAACTAATTTAAATTATATCCAGAAAATAAACTACTGTCAATTAGACTCTTACTGATAACGCTGCGAACTACGCTTTTTTTGCTTCTTGCGGGCTCGAATTTGATTTCTGATCTCAATTTTACGATCTTCATCACTTTTTTGCTTAATAGCACGGCGAATCTTCTTTTTGTATCCAGGTTTAACGTTTTTCTTCTTTTTCTTAATCAAGCCAATCATAGTAGGATCCAATTTATTTTGGGGCTCACGACGTTTAGCTCGCCGTCTTCTATCATAAGTATCAACTACTTCTCCATGTTTAATTTCTTTAGGAGTAAATTTAATCCCCATTTTCTCCAATTCAGAGATCTTTTGTTCTTCACCTGGTGCATATAGTGTGATGGCAGTCCCTTTCATCCCATTTCGACCGGTTCTTCCAACTCGGTGAATAAAATATTCTAGATCAGTTGGAATATCATCATTAATAACATGAGAAACTCCTGAAATATCAATTCCACGGGCCGCTAGATCAGACGCCACCACAAATTGATAATCAAGGTTTTGAATCTGCTTCATAACCCGCTTTCTAACTCGTGGTTGCATTCCTCCATGAATTTCAGCAACTTTTAACCCGCGTTGCTTCAGATAATCATAGATCTCATCTACCCGCTCACGCGTATTCGCAAAAATAAGAACCAAATATGGCTCACCCATTGTGATCAGCTGATAAATTAAATCATTTTTATCTTTTCCTTTAGTCGAAATCAACCAGTTAGAAACATCCTGATTGATAACCGTTTTGGTGGGAATATCATCCATGACCGGATTCTTCATGTACTTTTTTAGAAATGGCCTTAACTTCGGTGGAACAGTAGCAGAAAATACCATCATTTGTAAATCCTCGGCCATTTTAGAAGCAATCTTGTCAATTGTATCTAAAAAACCCAAGTCTAGAGTCATATCGGCTTCATCAATTACTAGCTGACGAGCACGATGGATTTCAAGATCACCATTTTTAACAAGATCCCAGATTCGACCCGGAGTACCAATCACTACTTGTGGTTGTTCATGCTCAAGCTTTAAAACTTGGCGTTCCTTATCAGTTCCTCCGACATAATTTCCAATGTGAATGGTTTTATCAGAAAATTTAGCAATTTGTTTTGCATTGTCATAAATTTGATATGCTAATTCCCTACTGGGGGTTGTAATGACAACCTGAACATCTTCTTTATTAAGATCTAAACCATCAAAAATGGGCAAAAGAAAGGCATGAGTTTTTCCACTACCAGTAGCAGACTTACCAATCACACTTTTTCCATGTTTAATGGTTGGAATTACCTTAGTTTGAATTGGAGTAGGATTATGAAATCCCAGGTCCTGAATGGCATCACTAATGAAGGGTTGAAAATGATAATCTTTAAATGAAGCTCCCATTAATTGTTCTCCTTTTTGTACTGTTTCACAATTTCTCCTAGCTGCTTAACAACTTGTGTAATCTCATCCTCATCAGCAGCTTTAGCTCCACTTGCAAGCGCATGACCACCACCGTTGTGTTCTTTAGCCAATTCGTTAATGGATGGTCCTTTAGAACGCAATCGAATGCGATAATTTCCTTCTTTTTGTTGGACAAAAATCGCCCAAGAAACCACAGTGCCAATATTACCAGGCAACGGAACCACTGATGACGTACTATCATCACCTAAGTTGAGGTCCTTAATTACTTCATTAGTCAAAACTACATATGCAGCCCCATTGTCGTCAATTTTCAAATTATTGTATACATAAGCAGCCAAACGGGCTTGGGCAGTATCAATTTCATCTTCAATTTGGGCCACGTCGGTAATCGAAAAATCGTACTGGTCTAATTTGCCTGCCACTTCAAACGTATGCGATGAAGTCGATGAATACTTAAATCTACCAGTATCTCCGATGATTCCAGCATACAATAAACGAGCTGCATCATCTGTCATCTTTAAATCATCATTAGCAGCAAATAAATCATAAATTAATTCGGAAGTGCTTGATGCTTCTGGTTCAACCCACATCAAATCCCCAAATTGATCGTCATTTGGATGATGATCAATTTTAATTAAATATTTTCCCTTTGTATAACGATCATCATCAACTCGCGGCTGGTTAGCAGTATCAACCACAATCACTAAGGCATTCTTGTAATCATCGTCACTTGCTTTCGTAACTTTTCCTAACCAATCAAAGCCTGGATACTGTTTTCCAACGGTCAAAACCTTTTTATTCGGATAAGATGCTTTAATAATGCTAGCCAACCCAATTTGAGAACCAACCGCATCTGGATCAGGACTCTGATGTCTGTGAATAATAATCGTCGGATATTCCTTGATTTTTTCGTTAATTTGCTGCTTTGTATTCATTAAAATAGCCTCTAATAATCTTAATTATTTAACAGTTAAGTATAACCCACAAACACTATAATTCAAAGTGAGGATCTGAATACAAGGGAAGCTTAACGTTTTGAAACCCTAAGTCTGAGAGACTAGTAAGTGTTATTCCCAACAATCTAACGCCATTAGTGGCATCAGGAAGCAAATCAAAAAGCTCCATTGCCAAATCATAAAAAAGACGGGCATCGTTTTCCATAAAATCATTCCACGAAACTCTTTTGGTTAACGTAGTAAAGTCACTGTACCTGACCTTTAAGACTAAAACTTTTCCATGTTTCTCATGCTGATTTAATGACTGCTCCACCATCTCAGAAATCTTATGGAGTTGTGATTCCACTTCTTGTCGGCTTTTTAACTCAGGACCATAAGTTCTTTCTTTTCCAATTGATTTGCGCTCTCTTTGGTACTCAACCGGTCGATCATCGGATCCGCGAACTCGACGATACAAAAAATAACCAAACTTACCAAAATTCTTGATAAGATCCATCTCTGATTGTTGGTATAAATCATAACCATTTTGGATGTTTAATCGTTGCATTTTTTGAAGCGTCTTTTTCCCAACACCCCGATAACATTCAATGGGAAGTTTCATCAAAAATTCGTGACTATCTTCCACATCGATCACAGAAACCCCAGCAGGCTTCCGGTAATCAGAAGCCTCCTTGGCTAAAAACTTATTGTAAGAAATCCCGGTGGAAGAAGTTAGATGAGTCTTTTCCCATATTTCACTTTGAATCAAATGAGCAATCAGTACTGGATTATCAATTCCCTTTTTGTTATCTGAGATGTCAAGATAAGCCTCATCAAGCGCAACGGTTTCAATTCGGTCGGTATATTCATGAAAAATCGCATGAATTTGATGCGAGACGCTTCGATACAATTCAAATTCGGGTGCCTTAAAAATTCCCTTAGGACAAAGTTCAAGTGCTTTACTAGCAGGCATTGCTGAATGAACTCCAAACTTTCTCGCTGGGTAATTAGCAGTGGTCACTACTCCACGACCACCAGTCGTCCTTGGATCTTTAGAAATAATGAGTGGTTGATCAACAAATTCAGGATGCTCACGTTGCTCAATTGAGGCAAAAAAAGCATCCATATCAACATGTAAAATCCGACGTGAATGATTGATTTGAATTGATTCTTCCAAAAGTTCACCTTCTGTCCCAAACGTACGTTCTTGTTCATCCAATAAAAAAGATCGGACTCATCCGACCCTCTTATTAAGCGTTGTCATCATTTGAATTATTACTTACATCAGATGCTTTTTCTGATTCGTCCTTTTTGGAAGTATCCCTCTTTTTTGAATCATCTGAAGCACTATCTTCTCCTGGACGACTTGCACTTGCAATCGCGTTGAGGTCAAATACTAAATAAAGACCATCACAGTCTAAAGTAACCGTTCGCTTTTCATTATTAATTTGATCAACAATTCCATGAAGTCTGCCAATGGTAACCACATGATCACCCTTGCGCAAGTTCTTCAAAGTGTTTTGATGCTTTTGTTGTTGCTTCTTTTGTGGTCTGATCATCATAAAATACATTAAAACGAACAAAAGAATTAATACAATAATTCCAGCATATTGTGATATGTTCTGCATGTTTTCACCTCATTCTTTATTTAACAATAGCTTACCAAATTGTCGATAAAATTTCCAATTAATTTAATTAGCTTCAGGATATTTCCGGCCTAAATGTTTATAGCCAGCTCTTGTTACCATCCGTCCTCGAGCAGTCCGCTTGAGATATCCAATCTGTAACAAATATGGTTCATACATCTCAGAAATTGTTTCTGATTCTTCACCGATATTAGCAGCCAAAGTGTTTAATCCAACTGGACCACCGTCGTAAAAGTCGATCATCGTTGAAAGCAAATTGAGATCAGTTCGATCTAATCCGTTCTTATCAACACCTAAGGCATTAAGTGCGGTGTCAACGTTATCAACATCAATCTCATCATGATTGGCCACCTGTGCAAAATCTCGCACTCGTTTTAACAATCGATTAGCAATTCTGGGAGTTCCTCTGGAGCGCAGCGCAATTTCGTGAGCACCATCTTCTTTAATCTTACTATGAAAGATTTTAGCTGAACGTTTCACAATCTTTTCTAAATCACGATCATTATAGTAATTCATCCGTTCAACAATACCAAACCGATCTCTAAATGGTGAATCAAGCAACCCAGCCCTTGTGGTAGCTCCGATCAGCGTAAACGGTGGTAATTCAAAGTGAACGGGATGCTTGGTTGAATCGTCATTTCCAATGATAATGTCAACATAGTAGTCTTCCATCGCGGAATATAACATCTCTTCAACTTCTTTAGGTAAACGATGAATTTCATCAATAAAAAGAATATCACCGGGTTTTAATTCGTTTAAAAGAGCCACCAAATCACCTTTTTTTTCAATGGCGGGACCGGTGGTTGTCTTCATATCAACACCCATCTCATTTGCAATCACGTTTGCTAGTGTGGTCTTTCCAAGACCAGGTGGTCCATACAATAAGACATGATCAAGCGATTCTTCTCGCTGCCTAGCGGCTTGAATGTAAATCTTAAGTTTCTTTTTTAAATCATCTTGACCAATATACTGATCAAAACTTTGGGGCCGAAGTGACATTTCAAAAGAATCATCGGTTTCATCATCACTTGATCCAGAAACTATTCGATCATCTGCCATTAACTTCCTCCTAATCTACTTAGTCAATAGTTTGAGACCTGAACTAATATATTGATCAGTTGTATAGTCTGCTTCTATTTTCTGTAGTTTTGTTTTAACTTTATCAACCTCACGTTGCTTAAAACCAAGAGCTTGTAATGCACTCAATGCATCGTCTAACTGCTTATTTCCAGTGTCTTCAACGTCATTTACCGAAATACTACCAACAAATACGTCATTAGATGTAATCTTATCCTTTAGGTCCAACACAATTTGTTGGGCAGTCTTTTTCCCAATTCCGGGAAATTTAGTTAAATACTTAATGTTTCCAGCATTAATGGCACTAATTAAACCATTACTGTCATTACCAGCCATAATTGCCAAGGCACTTTTTGATCCAATCCCGGAAACATTCAGTAATTGTTCAAAAAGTTGTTTATCCGCTAACGAAATAAATCCATATAATGCAATCCCATTGTCTGAAACCGACTGGTGGATATAAACTCGCACCTGTTGGTCAGTACTATAGTGATAGGGATTAGCTACATAAACTAAGTAACCAACTCCATCAACGTCTAAAACAATGTACTTGGGGGTCACATCCGTAATCATCCCATACAAGTATTCATACATACAATCAACTCATTTCCTATTGGATTAAAAATTCACATCTCTACTTTGATGCGGGTCCTGAATTCGCTTAAACATGGTCTCCAGATCTGAATTAGAAAAATGAACTAAAACAGGACGGCCATGGGGACAATTAAAAGGATTCTCACACTGTGGTAATTTATCTAACAAGGCCTGAGCCTGGCGCTTATCCAGATGATGATTAGCTTTAATTGCTCGTTTACAACTCATCATGATGGCAGCTTTTTCTCTAAACTGTGCAATCGAAAGCTGTTGATTACTCAAAACCCAGTCAATCATTTCTTTAATGGTATCTTCTTCCTGACCAGCTTTAAACCAAACCGGATGCTGCCTAATGACAAAACTATTTTTCCCAAATGACTCTAAATGGATTCCATTCTGCTCTAAAAGATTCAAATGATTGGAAATAATTAAAGCATCACTGGAAGTGTAATCAAGAACAATTGGAACCAATAATTTCTGCTCGTCTTCACTCACATTGCCAACTTGTCTTCGATAGTATTCATAATTAATCCGTTCTTGAGCAGCGTGCTGATCAACAACATACATCCCATCTGAACTTTCAGCAATTAGGTACGTACCATGAACTTGACCAACATACCGTAATTGTGGAAAATCATGAGACGAATTTGGACTTTGCTGATTGTCACCAAACGGTAAGTCGACCACTTCATTTTCGTACTTTGCTTTAAATTTACGAGCGGAATTCGAATCTAAATCATTTTTTCGATAAATCATAATCGGCTGATGATGAGCTGGATAAGCATTGTGATTAGCCACTGACTTCATCGAGTCTGACTTACTAACCTGTGGAATCGAACTTTTTTGTGTATTTTGATCTTCATAGAGTTGATTTAAGTTAAGTGAAATTTCCGTAGAGTTATGACGTGCAACCCCATTTTTTAAAGTCTGGTTATTCATAGCATCCGGAATCAGATTTTGTTTGGCTAAAGCATCATAAATTGTTTGTGAGACGAATGAACTTAATTCCTTCTTTTTGGAGATTCTGATTTCCTCTTTTGAAGGATGTACATTAACATCAACTAAAGTTGGATCCATCTCGATACTTAAAACGACAATCGGATATCTTCCAACCATCAGTTTTGATCCGTACCCGTCAATAATCGCGTGATCAATGCCAAAGTCACGAATAAATCGCCCATTAACGATCACAGATGTATATTTACGGCTTGCTCTAGTTAACTCTGGCAAGCTGACGTAGCCGCTTAATTTAAAGTCCGGATTTTCAGCACTAATCGGAATCATTTGCTTCATACTTCGATTGCCATAGATTCCAGCAATAACTTGTTGCATGTTGTTTCGACCCGAAGTCCGTAGGAGTTCTCGACCATTATGAGTCAAAGAAAAAGCAATTTCAGGATGGCTAAGAGCCAATCGATTGACAATATCAGATATCTTAGATAGTTCCGTAGATGGTGCCTTTAAATATTTTAGCCGGTTAGGGGTATTAAAGAATAGATCAGAAACGACGACCGATGTCCCTCTTCGTGCCTGTGATGGCTCCATCTTTACAACCTTGCCACCATGAATTTTAATTTCAGACCCCTGTTCTCTACCATCCGAAGTCCTCATTTCCACATCAGAGACAGAGGCAATACTAGGCAACGCTTCGCCACGAAATCCTAATGATTTAACTCGAAACAAATCACGTTTATTATTAATTTTACTCGTAGCAAAACGTCGAAACGCCAACTCAACTTGATCAGGAGCAATTCCAGATCCATTATCAATCACCTTAATCTTTTTAAGGCCATAATCAACCACTTCAATGTCAATTTTACTACTACTGGCATCAATTGAATTTTCAACTAGTTCTTTAACTACCGATACTGGCCTCTCAACAACTTCTCCAGCCGAAATTTGATCGGAAAGAATTGTCGGTAATTGATGAATGTCGGACACAATATCACCACCTTAATTTTCTAACTTAGTTTTCCATTTATACACCAAATTCATAATCTGAATTGGAGTCTTACTCATAAGATCAGTATTCTCAATGTCCTCAATAATCTTACTTTTATTTTTATCTAATGACTTATCACTTTTGGGATCATCCACTTTAAACAACGCCATTTGTTCCGAATCATTTAAATCAATTGAACTAGATGGCGTGGTAGATGCTGGGTTGTCCTTATGAACGGGACTTTGAGCTTGAGTAGCATGATTATCATTACTTTTTTGTTGCTCATCATCTTCTAACTTTAAAAGAACCGTGCTAGCGCGCTTCAACAACTGATCAGGAAGGCCAGCTAACTTAGCAACATTAATTCCATAGGAACGATCGGCTGGTCCATCCATAATTTTATGAAGAAAAACCAGGTTGCCATCTTCTTCAACTGCCCCAACGTGAACGTTCTTTAAATGCTTTAACTCTTGATCTAATTCGGTTAATTCGTGGTAATGAGTTGAAAATAGTGTTTTAGCACCAATATTATCATGAATATACTCAATGATAGATTGTGCAAGTGCCATGCCATCATATGTGGAAGTTCCTCGTCCAATTTCGTCAAACAAAATCAGTGAATTAGCGGAAGCATGTTTCAAGGCTTCATTGGCTTCCCTCATCTCCACCATAAACGTACTTTTACCCGAAATAAGGTCATCGGCAGCACCAATTCGAGTGAAAATTTGATCGAATATGGGCATCTCGGCTGCATCAGCTGGAACAAAACACCCCATTTGTGCCAGGATTACAATTAGAGCTAGTTGTCTCATGTATGTGCTTTTACCGGACATGTTCGGACCAGTAATTAATAATTCAGAAATATCTGGATTCATTATCACATCATTTGGAACATAACTTTGAGCCCCCATCACATGCTCCACAACGGGATGACGTCCTGCTTTAATGTTCAAATCATGACCATTATTAAACTTGGGCTTTACAAATTGATACTTCTCAGAAATAGTCGCAAAGCTCTGCAAAACGTCTAAGCGTGAAATTCCACTCGCTAACTTCTGAATTCGCGGAATCTGCTTTTTAATCTTATCTCTGACCTGTGTAAAAATTTCATATTCTAAACTTTTAGATTTCTCTTCTGCTTCTAAAATAATCGATTCTTTTTCCTTTAGTTCCGGTGTTGAAAAACGTTCCGCATTGGTAAGTGTCTGAAGACGTTCATACCTACTATCATCAAGTTTACCAAGATTACCTTTCGATACCTCAATATAGTAGCCAAATACTCGATTATAACCAATCTTGAGGTTATGGATCCCAGTTTCCTGACGCTCTTTAGCTTCCATATCAGCTAACCATTTTTTACCATTTTTCATGGCATCCCGATACCGATCAAGTTGTTTATTATAACCATTTCTAATGACTCCACCATCCGTGACAGAAATTGGGGGTTCTGAAACGATGGCGTCTTTTATTAATTCATACACATCATTAACATCATCGAGTTTTTGATAAATTTCATCAAACTCTGGAGTATCTAGGTCATTTAAAACATGCTTAATTTTGGGGATTTGTTCAAGTGAAGTCTCCAGCTGAATCAAGTCTCTACCGTTTACTCCGCCAAATGAAATTCGTCCAGAAAGTCGCTCTAAATCATAAACTTTAATCAAATTGTCGGAAAGCTCACTCCGCTCATAATAATTATCTAAGAGCGTCCCAACTAGATTCTGGCGTTGCTCAATCTCTTTCCGATTAATTAGCGGCCGCTCTAACCATTGCTTAAGTTTTCTACCACCCATTGCCGTTTTAGTATCGTCAACGATCCATAGCAACGTGCCACTCTTTTTGCCGGTCCTAATGTTTTTAGTTAGTTCCAGATTATATTGCGAATTATGATCAATTTTCAAAAAAGAACTTGGCTCATATCTAACTGCTGGTTGAATATGAGATAAACTACGCTTTTGTGTGTCCGAAATATAAGTTAATAACATTTTAAGGGAGTCAATTAGCGTTGGATCATCAATATTAGTAATGACATTTGACCCCACCTCAGAAGTTTGATTCTCTTTTGAAATAAGAACACCGATTCCCTTTAGTTGATGAATCAAATTATCATCGATCGAGTCGTTAACTACAATCTCTTTTGAATTAAGATTAATCACTTCGTTTAAGACAGCTTCATCGCTTGCTAACAAGCTAACCTTTAACTCACCTGTAGAAAGATCAATGTAAGAAAATCCAAAAGAATGCTCATCTTTATTATAAGTAACCGCGGTTAAGTAGTTGTTGACCTTAGCATTTTCGGCATTGGCATCAGTTTGAGTTCCAGGCGTAATTAGCTGAATAACATCCCGATCTACCATTCCCTTAGCAGTCCGAGGGTCTTCCATCTGTTCACAAATTGCTACCTTGTATCCCTTATCTACTAAGGTATCAATGTAATTTTGAACGGATTGATGAGGAACGCCACACATCGGAATGGGATTATCTGACTTCCTACTTCGTTTGGTTAAAGTTAACTCCAACAATTGCGCACCTTTAATAGCATCCTCGTTAAACAATTCATAAAAATCGCCAATTCGATAAAACAAAAAAGCATCAGGATATTGATCCTTAACTTTTTGATATTGTTGCATCATTGGCGTAGTTTGTTTTGATTTTGCCATTAACATCGCTCCTCTTTAAAATTCTTGATATGGGTGATCCTTGTTGATTAAAATATTCTTAATTTTTTTAGCTTTGCCAGACTTGTTATCGACATCAATGTAGCAACCTGACAACACTGCTGCGCCAGTCTCTTGAACCTCAAACCGATTAGGACGTGCCGTCATAAACTTATTAATAACGGGTTCAAACTTCATCCCAATCACTCCATCATCTGGTCCAGTCATCCCTGCATCAGTTAAAAAGGCCGTCCCACTTGGTAAGATTTGCCCATCACTAGTCTGCACGTGGGTATGGGTACCCACTAATGCGGAGATTTTCCCATCCAAATGAAGCGCCATGGCCTTCTTTTCACTAGTAGTTTCGGCATGAAAATCCACAAAGACGATATTAAACCCATTGGTATGTAGCTTATCAAGAAGCGCATCCACTTTACTAAATGGATCATCAATTTCATCCATAAACACGCGACCTTGAAGATTAATCACAGCTACCTTACTACCATTAACGTTCATTTCTATGTAGCCCTTTCCTGGGACATCTTTTCCAGGATAGTTAAGGGGACGAATTAAATTTTGGGTTTGATTAATAAAATCAAAAATTTCTGGATTATTCCAGGCATGATTCCCCAAAGTAATCACGTCTGCTCCGGCATGCATAATTTTTAAATAAAGATCATGATTAATCCCACGTCCCACCTTTGTTGCATTTTCGCCATTCACAATGGTTACCTGTGGTTTTAAGTCATGTTTTAGCAAGGGTAGATATTTTTCTACCGTTGCCACCCCAATATTGCCAACCGTGTCACCTAAAAATAAAAATCGCATATCCGCTCTCCATCTTCTACTGTAATACCCTTATTTTACACTGATAAATCAAAATAAAAAAGACCAGGATAATCTCTGATCTTTTACTTGGCATATTCAACTGAGCGGACTTCCCGAATCACATCTACCTTGACATGACCAGGATGATTCATTTCCTTTTCAATCTTATCTTTAATATCTCTGGCAAGTACAATTGCTTCTGTGTCAGAAATCTTTTCGGGTTTGGCAATCACTCTAATTTCGCGACCCGCCTGAACTGCATAACTCTTGGAAACCTCGTCAAAACTATTACTAATTTTTTCAAGTTTATCTAAACGATGAACGAAGCTTTCAAGTGAATCACTCTTTGCACCAGGTCGTGCCATTGAAATCTTATCGGCAACATCAACTAATTCTGAAATCATATAATGTGGCTCACTTTTTTGACCACCTAATTGAATTGTATCAATTACTTCTGGGCTCTCACCATATTTCTTTGCAATATCAATCCCAGCATCAACATATGAAACATCAGTTCCACTATTTGACGACAGACCAATCTCACGCAACAATCCCGCTCTTTTCGCTAATGTAACATCTTCACCTAACTCAGCAGCAAACACTCCCGCCAATTTTGCTACTTGAATGGAGCGTGATAAAACATTTTGTCCATATGAAATTTTATATTTCAATTGACCAATTAATTTAATCAAATCAGGGTTCATTGAATGAATCCCTAAATCAAAGACAACGTTTTCCCCAGTCTCTTGAATTTGAGCATCGAGTTCTTTTTTACTCTTCTCAACCATTTCTTCAATACGTGCTGGATGAATCCTTCCGTCTTTAATCAACTTTTCAAGTGCCATTTTGGCGACTTCACGTCGAACCGGATTAAAACCACTTAAAACCACCGCATTGGGAGTGTCATCAATAATTAGATCAATCCCAGTCAATGATTCAAAGGTTCTAATGTTTCGACCCTCACGTCCAATGATTCTACCTTTCATATCATCATTGGGTAAAGTTACTACAGACACAGTAGTCTCTGAGACAATATCAGCAGAACTCTGTTGAAGTGCTTCAACAATCAAGTTTTTAGCATCCTTAGCAGAAGCTTCTTTAGCAGCATCGTAACTCTCTTTAATCATTTGAGCACGGGTATCAGCCAATTCTTGCTTAGTCTCATCAATTACCATCGTACGAGCTTCCTCTTTAGTTAAATTAGAAACTCTGGCAACTTCCTGTTGCCGTTTTTCAATAAGTGAATCTGCTTTTTGTTGTTTCTTTGTCAGTTCTTGCTTTTCTTTTTCAAGTTTTTCTTCTTGCCGTTCCAAAGAATTATCACGTTTCTCAAACGCACTATCCTTTCGATCAAGCGTTTCTTCACGTTTCAACAAACGATCTTCTTGTTTTTGAACTTCAAGACGACGCTTTTTCAACTCTTTTTCTACTTGAAGTCGATAAGCATTCCCCTTCTCTTTTGCCTCTAAACTAGCTTCTTTAAGCGAGTTCTCAGCTTGCTTTTCAGCATCAGAAAGGATATCTTTTGCGCTTTCATGAGCAGCATCTAACTTCTTCTCAGATACCTGCTTATAGGTGAACTGACCAATCAAAAAACCAACAACGACAGCGATAACAGCGGAAACAACTGTAACTATCATTTACATATGCCTCCGTATCACTAATAAAAAATTTATTTAAATAACTAGCATAAACGTTATTCACTTCTTAATTCTAAAGTTTAGAAAAATTAGTGTCAACTAGTATGTACAAAATAGGAGAACCAATATCCTCCTATTTTCACTTTAAATTATCATAAATCATTTTAAGACCGCATTTTGTAGCGTAATCACGAATTTCATTTCGATCCTTGCCAAAATTAAATTCACGGGTCTTAACCTCACCATCAGGTAATGAAATTCCTACCCAGAAATTCCCAGCAGGATGTCCTTCCAATTCATCAGGTCCAGCAACTCCAGTAAAAGAAACCGAAACGTCAGTATTGAGAATTGCTTTCGAATTTTTAGCCATCCAAACAGCCGTCTCAGATGAAACCACTCCATGCTTATCAATCACTTCGCTTGGAATGTGCAAGACATCCTCTTTCACTTTAACCGAATAAGTCACAAATCCACCTGGGAAAACCTCAGAGACACCTGAGACATCACCAAGCCGACTCTGAAACATCCCAGCAGTAAGTGATTCTGCCGCAGTGATCGACAATGCTTTCTTTTTAAGGATATTAACAGCTACTTTAGCCAATGAGTTATCATCACCAAAACCATAGAAATATTTCCCTACAATTGAGTTTACTTTAAAGATCATTTCATCAATTAAATGATCGACATCTGATTTTTTCTTTCCACTCGCAGTAATTCTTAGGGTAACTTCATTTCGCTTGGCGTACGTTGCTAAAGTTGGATTCGTTTGATGAGAAATCAAGGGCTTTAATTGGTCCTCAAGTTCTGTTTCACCAATTCCAAAGAAACGCATTACTTTGGAAGCAATAACGGGATTACCACTAGCTAATTTAGTTAAAATTGGAAGTGCATATTTAGTAAACATGTGTTGCATCTCAACTGGTGGTCCCGGTAAAACCAAGTAATCACAGTTTTTAGTTCTTAAAAACATACCAACAGCAAAACCATTATCATTTGGTAATACAGTCGAACCATGGATATATTCAGCTTGAATATCAGCATTTTGAGGCTTTTCCATTGGATAATTTTTATGAAAATGATTAATTTTTTCCAGTGCTTTTTGATTAGTATCTAACCCAAGACCCAAATGCTTAGCTAGCACAATCTTAGTAATGTCATCTTCGGTAGGACCTAACCCGCCTGTCAAAACCACTAAGTTACTTCGACTTTCAGCAAGCTTTATAACAGCTTCTAACCGTTTGTAATTATCTCCAACGGTGTCTTGAAAGTAAACATCAATTCCTAAATTTGCCAGATGACGCGCAATAAAGGGCGCACTGGTGTCAGTAATTTCACCAAGGAGAATTTCCGTCCCAACTGATATTATTTCAGCATTCATCAAACCACTCCTAACTGTATTAATTAAAATGAATCAGAAAAAACTTTTCGGTTCTTGTAAAAGTACTCAATACCAGAGTAAATGGTAAAGAATAAGCAGATGTATAAACAGATTTGGCCCATCGGAAGATTAATGTTATTAAATAATACATTATTTAATAACAGAATAATAATCGCAATCATCTGGAAAAAGGTTTTAATCTTGCCTGGCCACGCAGCCGCAACAACTTCACCATCATTTTCAACAACAATTAAACGTAAACCAGTCACGGCTAATTCACGACAAACAATGATAGCCGCAATCCAACTAGCAACACTGCCAAGACCAACTAAGACAATGAAGGCACACATTACCAACATCTTATCCGCTAACGGGTCAGCGAATTTCCCAAAATTAGTCACTAGGTGTTGTCTTCTCGCAATTTGACCATCCAAAAAGTCCGTTAACGCTGCCACAATGAATACCACTGTAGCTAAAACCTGTGTAACTGGAATCATGGTTCCCACGATCATCACGCTGCCAAGATCCATTGGCACAACCAGTAAAATTAAAAATATTGGTATTAAAATTATTCTAAATAAAGTTAATTTATTTGGTAAGTTCAAAAGTTTATCCTCCTGAGGTTAAACGCTAAAATAACGACCTGCTATCTTTAACAGATCGTTATTTAGGTTTGGGTTAAAGTTTATTTGTAATTTTAAAAGTGACATTTCTAACTTGAGCATTCCCATTGTTAGCGGGCTTCTCTAAATTAGCTTTTTGACCGTTAATCGTGATGTCAGTAGCGGGGGCATTGCCGAGGTTAACGTTAAATTCTTTCGTGTTAGCAGGAATGGTGACATCATGAGTCTGGTTGGGATTTAAAGTTCCCTGCCAAACCTGTGATCCATTAACCGAAACAGCTGACCAAGACTTAGCATTTCCCTTTAAAGTGACCTTTGTTTCTTTTTCATTGGTTTTAACATTGTACTCGTTCTCATTAGCACCCTTAGCAATCTGGGTTCCTTGGTTATTCTGATTCTTTGTTTTGGCCTCTTTGGCCTTATCCTGAGCGGCCTTCTTCGAACGCGAGCTGGCCATCGAACTTGAACTATCCGAAGATACGGAAACAGACGTTGTACTTGAAGTAGTATCTGAATTGTGATGAGCTAACTTTCCGGCTCCAACCCAGATGACGCCAATGATAATAATCACAATGACCACAATTCCAACAATCGGAATTAGTTTCTTCACACCAGATCCTGAAGGGCCTGATTCTGGACTCGTTGAGTGATGTCTAACAGAACGTTGTTTGGGCATCTCAGACTGAACTGGTTGAGGATTTTCCTTAATGTTATTTTGACCCTCACCGTTATCGTCCTCAGAAGAGCCAAACTTTTCTCCACCAGGAAGCTCGGAGTCATATTTTTGAATAAACTCGCTTCCGTTTAAACCAACTGCATCTGCAAACTGTTTAACAAAAGCACGAACGTAAAAATCACCGGGCAGTGCCTTAAAGTCATCTTGTTCAATTGCTTCTAAATAACGTTTTTGAATTTTAGTTTTCTTTTGAACGTCATCAATTGAAATTCCTGAGTCAACTCTAGCCTTACGCAATAATTGACCAATGTTTACACTTTTTTGATTTTTTTCTTCTTTATCCATATGTAAAACCCCATCGTTTTAGATTTCATTGTCAGTATATCACAACGCGTTACCTTAAAAAAAGATATACATTAGGAAATAACCTTCAAAGTTGTTTTATTAAAGTCAAAGAATTTACTAGCAAAATCAATTACCTCATGAACGGAAAGTTGGTTTAAGATTTGAATTTCATCAAAAAGATTGGTATATCCATTTAGTGGATCTCCCATTTGATTCGCAATAGCCGAGTTGGAATTCATAAGTGAAATATACTGTCCAATTTCTTCTCGTTTAATTAGGTTAAAAATCTTAGACAATTTTGCGTCGTCATTTAATCCATTCTTAATTTCACGTTCAACGGCTTTTCGAAACTCTTCTGGACGATTTGAATCCTCTACAAAGATCACAAATTGATAACCATCTTCTAGATCAAAATCATAACCAAACGAATCATTTATGATCTCCTTGGAATAGAGTTTTTGATATGGCTCAGCATCTTCAGAAAAAATCATCGACAAAAACAATCCCAGTGATAATTCGTTTTTAGTGAATTGGACCCCACTACTAATCTCGTCAGGTCCTCTAAATCCAACCGCAACTTTCCCTCTTGTCAAATTCATAGTAGTATGCTCATCTGATATAATCGAGCTTTTCTTAATGGCATCGTTCGTTTGCCGCTTCAAGGTTAAAATCTCAGATTGACTAATTGAGGGAATGGTTCTTTCAAGTCTTTCAATCCTTTCAATCGCATCACTCTCGTTGACATTTCCAACGAGCATTAAATCCATATTGTTTGGAACATAATACTGGTTATACATTGCATACAAGTCTTCTGTCGTAATTTTGGCAATTGAATCAATTGTGCCCGCAATATCATGATCAAGTGGAGAGTTATGATACATATTTCCGATCGTATCAAAATAAATTCTAGAACCGGGATCATCTTGATACATCATAATTTCCTGTCCAATGATGCCCTGCTCTTTTTGAACTTTTTTTTCGTCAAAATACGGATGCTGAACCAAATCAACTAAAACATCTAAATTATCACCAACATGATTAGTTGTATTGAAAAGATAACTGGTTTGATCAAAACTCGTAAACGCATTTGAATCCGATCCAAATTTGCCAAACTGATCACTTGAATCATAATTTTGTTTATCAAACATTTTATGTTCCAAAAAATGAGCAATTCCGAGCGGCATCTTTCGGGATCGTTTATTTTCCAAAATCAAATTATTAATTGCACCAAAATGAACGTTTAAAATGCCGTAGGTCGAATGAAAGCCTGGCTTAGAGTCAATAAATACTTTCATTCCGTTATCTAATTGATAGCGGTAAACCGTTTCATTTAGCTTGTCATACTTAATTTCAACCATTATTAATTCCTTCCAATAAAAATTTAGCCCGCAATTTAAACTTCGAAGCTACTTGACTTACATCGTCACTGGTAACCCCTCTAGCTCTATTAATCCATTGACTGGAGCTCAAATCGATCCCATATAGTTCATTAATAAAATCACCATTAAGTGTTTGGCGTTGGCTATCAAATTTAGAATAATATCCATCAATCAATGCTGATTTAATGTCTAAAAATCGCTGATCCGAATACTCTTGTTTCTGAATTAAACTAACTTGCTCATCAATTAACTGGCTAACTTGATCCACGTCCCCCGCGTTAATGCCACTTTCAATTAACACATACCCCAAAGTAGAATTATAATTACTCGAAATGTAATATGCTAAGCTATGTTTTTCACGAATATTGTGAAACATTAATGATTGTTGGGCTCCCCCAAGCAAAGCATTAAAAACAATTGCTGCGTAATAGTCATCATCATTTACGAAAATAGGAAAATCAAAAGCTAAATCAAACTTGGATTGTTCTCCATTAATTTTTTCAACCTGAGTCCTGATCGGTAAGGAGCTAAAATTGCGATTCATTGACTCATTAAATTCCCTTCTGGATAAAAACGGCAGATGCGTCTCAATCATCTGAGTTTGTTTCTCCGAGAGATCGCCTAAAATCGAAATATAAATCTCATCGTTTTTAAGAAGGCTTTCCCACTCTTTTACAACAGCCTCATTTTCTAAGTTTTTAATTTGCTCCTGATTTCCAATGATTGAATTGGCATAATTGGGTTGGTCGGAAAAGTAAAGCTCTCGAGCTCTCTTCGCTGCATAATAACGATGGTCATCATTAAGAGAATCTAGATACTGAATTAAATTTTTTCGTTGAATTTCAAATTGTTCATTGACGTAATGTTCACCATCAAGGTTGGGATGAAAAATAACTTCTGAAAGAAAAGTCAACGCATCGTCAAAAACATCAGAATTATCCAACGTAAATTCGTCATTAACAAAGCTCATAACCACTCTCAACACACTGCGATTGCCAACTTTAAACACATTCGTGCCAAAACTGGCACCAAATAGTTCGGAAAGTCTTCTAGCCAACTTTAATTTTGAATCGTACTTGTGACTATAATTTTCCATCATTTCAGAAACCATGGTTCTAGCAGAATAATCTGCATAGTTTAACGGGGCAACAAAGTCAATTGTGATCGCTGTTGTTTTGAATTTATTACTCTCATGAACATTTAAATGAACCCCATTTGTGATTGTTTTTTTCAAACTAATTCCTCCAAAATAAAAAGTTCCCATAGAAAGAATTCTAAGAGAACTTTATCAATTAGTATAACTAATTCTTTGTAAATACGTGTTTGAATTTAGACCAAAACCCTTTTTTCTGTGGCTTAATTTTCATCAATGGAACGGTTTCTCCAAGCAAGCGTCGTGCGATGTTACGATAAGCCGTTGATGCAGGATCATCAGTGTCTAAAACTACTGGTTCGCCATGATTTGAAGTAGTAATCACCTTATCATCATCAACTACAACTCCAAGTAAACTAATTCCCAGGTGATGAGTAATTTCGTCAACATCCATCACATCGCCATTGTCCATCATACTTGGTCGAACTCGATTAATAACCAACCTTGGAGCTTCTTTTAAAGGATGCTTTCCTAATAGCCCTACAATTCGATCTGCATCTCGAACCGCAGAAATTTCCGGTGTGGTAACCACAATGGCACTATCTGCTCCGGCAACGGAATTGAGAAACCCTTGTTCAATTCCTGCTGGACAATCAATCAACACGAAATCAAACTGTGGCTTTAATTCATCAACAATATCTTTAACTTGGTCCTCTTTTAAGGCCGATTTATCTGTATTTTGAGCGGCTGGTAATAAGTATAAATTATCGTCAAAGCGTTTATCCTTTACCAATGCTTTTTGCAGTGGAACCCGTCCATTGGCAACGTCAACGATGTCATACATAATTCGATTATCTAGTCCAAGAACGACGTCAAGGTTTCTAAGGCCGATATCCAAATCCATCAAACAGACGCGCTTCCCCATTAAGGCTAAAGCAGTCCCGATGTTAGCTGAGGTAGTTGTCTTACCAACTCCACCCTTTCCAGAGGTAATAACGATTGCTTTTCCCATTATTCGGTTCCTCCTATTCGATTATAAAACTTCGGACTAATGTCTTTAATCTGATCTAAATTGCCATACTCGATAGTATGTAAGTCATTAATGTAAATAACAGTACGGCTGTTTTCAGAAATTCTATTCTTATTATCGCTGACGATATCAAACTGTTCTCCGATCCGAACCTGCTGGGCATCGTTTAAGTTGCCAATTACAATGGCCTCTTCATCGTTCGGAAATCCAGCGTGCACAATTCCTCTCACATATCCTAAATTATAAACGTTACCGCCCGCAAGTAATTTACCTCCCTCATGAATGGCACCAAAAAAAAGGACGTCGCCCTTGGCTGTAATCTCTTCACCATTTCTGATGGTTCTCCCAATGACGGAAACCTTATTTAAGTCCCGGATTCGGTATGCTTCTGATGTAGTAACTACATCAGCCATAAATCGCCTGATACTCATCCTTGGATATTTAGAAACAATCTCTCTTAACGTTTGCTTTTGCACTCCAGTGAGAATCCGATTCCCGGTAAAAACATCAAAAGAAAATTGTTTAGCATTCCCTAATTCTTTTCCACTACTAAGTTGTTCCATCAAGTTCTTGAATTCATTAATGTCACTATCAAAACTACTGGTATCAGAAATATTAATTTCATAACCATTTTGAGTACCCTTTAAAACTACATTTTCCATACAGTCAATGCTCCTAGTTTAACTAAAATAATTGAAAAGTCCCCTGATTGGGAGATACAGAATTACAAATAAGATCAGGTTCAACACTAACGTTGGCCCTAAAGTATAAATCAATAACTGTACACCACTAAGAGAGGCAATATGTGCAATTCGGTCACCTAAGTAGCTCAAAATAAATACCACCAAAACATCCCCAACATAAAGTAAAGATGAAGTGACCATGTTTTCACGCACAAATTTTAAAACCATTCGATTAATATAAACCACCAGCGGAAATGCAAACGTAAAGATTCCAATAATTCCAACGTAATAAATATCATAAACGATTCCAATTCCTAAGGCCCACCAGCCCATGTGTAATTTCTCATGGCGCGCAAAAAGAGTGGCCATTACCAACCACAATAAGGTTAAGTAAGGTACCATTGAAAATTTGCCAAAAAGTACTGGTGAAAAAAGTTTAGAAATCGTTCCTTCCAGTAGAAATGAAATGACCAACCCAATTGGATATAAGAACTTTAACCGGGAAGGACGTCTCATTGGACTTCCTCTTCTAATCCTTCTTGCCAATTACGGTCACCGCCTCAATATCATCCATGTTTGCAGCTGGTTTAATGTTGACTTTTTCAGAAATACCATCACTATTTTGTTTAGTTCCAACAACTTTTCCGACATAAAGTCCCTTAGGAGTCACGCCACCAAGACCATTAGTCATAACTTTCGTCCCAGTCTTGATCTTGTCTTGATTAGTAACACTTCCCATTACCAACTCATTAGTATCACGATTATAACCGTCAATTAATCCATTAACGACTTTCTTTTCTCCTTGAACCTGAACCGCAAAACGACTAGCAGTATCACTTTTGTCGGTGATTAGTTCGACTTTACTGTTGGTCTTATTAACTTCAGCAACCCGACCAACTAATCCAGAATTAACAATTACAGACATGTTCTTTTGAACTCCTGCAGCCGATCCCTTATTAATGATCAGTTGATTTTGCCATGAGGATGGCGTCCGAGTAATTACGCTAGCATTAATCGCCTTGTAGTCCGTGGGAGTCCCCTTGATATTTAACTGTTGTCTTAATTTTTCATTTTCATTTTCCAGTGCTTGATTTTTAACTTGAGTTTGAGCTAATTGTTCAACCTGACCCTTTAAATGATTATTTTCCTGATAAGTATTTAACAAATTATCAGTGGCACCAAACAATGAGCCAACGCCATTGGCAGGAATACTAACAATTCGATCGCCAAATCCAACAACATCATTTCCAACTTGTTGAATCAATGGAGGAGTAGCACGATTTTTTCGCACTGCCACTGACCCACTAATCAAACCTAAGCCAATAATTAAGCAAACGACAATGATTACTAGCTTTCGACTTGAAAAAAACTTGTGCATAATAATCCTCCGTACGTGCTTAAAATAAATAAGCGGGAATTCATCCCCGCTTATCCAATTTATTTTCTATTCATTGCCTCAATACTTTTAAGCGATTCACCGGTTCCAATTGCTACACAATCCATCGGATCTTTGGCAATTGTCACAGGAACTTGAGTGGCATCTGATACTACTTCTGGGAGATTTTTGAGTAGAGCACCGCCACCGGTAAGAACAATTCCATGATCAATCACATCAGCAGAAATTTCAGGAGATGTCTCTTCTAGAGTTTCTTTAATCGTAGTGATAATCTCAAGAATGTCTTCGTGCATTGCAGAAGCCACATCCTCCGCAGTTACTTCAACTGACTTAGGAAGGCCGGTCAATAAGTCTCTTCCACGAACGGTTTCATCATTCATGTCCTTTGCGGCACCAATTGATGCAGAACCAATGGTGCATTTCAAATGTTCTGCAGTTGGTTCACCAATTAGCACATTATAATTTTTTCTGATAAAGGTAACGATCACTTCGTTCAACTTATCACCAGCCATTCTCACCGAACGTGATGATACGATCCCACCAAGAGAAATAGTAGCGACGTCGGTAGTTCCACCACCAATGTCAACAACCATGCTTCCAGTTGGATCCATAACTGGTAGACCGGCACCAATTGCAGCAGCAAATGGTTCTTCGATTACATAAGCATCCTTTGCTCCAGCAACTCGAGTAGCATCAATTACGGCACGCTTTTCCACAGCAGTGATACCACTTGGAACACAAACCATTACATAAGGCTTACCACCGTGGCTTCCCAATGCTTTATCGATATAATATTTCATCATGGTCACAGTAGTATCATAATCAGCAATTACACCGTCTTTCATTGGACGAATAGCTTCAATGCTGGCAGGCGTTCTACCAATCATAGATTCGGCTTGTTGACCAACAGCAACAATCTCGCCAGTTTTTGTATTTTTAGCAACCACAGAGGGTTCTCGTAAAACGATTCCTTTTCCATCAACATAAACAATGGTATTAGCGGTTCCTAAATCGATTCCGATGTTTTTTGTACCTAATCCGAACAATTTATTCATCCCTTCAATTTTAAGTTTTAATTTTTAAGTAATTACTTTGATAAGACTAGTATATCATACTGCATTTATATCAGTCAGAAATATAAGGCCAAAATTAGTTACTTAAGTTTTTCTTCATTTTCTTTAATATATTTTCTAACTTCCGAGATAAATAACAGCGATCCAGTAACCAAAATTAACTGATTATCATTTTTACTGTCACGGACCTTTTTTACCGATTTGTTCAGTGCTTTATGCCAATCGCTAACTAATGAAACATTGGAAAAGTTATTGATATCAAGTTTAGAAAAGTCAGCACTTGCTCGCTTTTCTCCCGCAGAAAACCGTGTCAAAATAACGTCACTATTAGACAAAGACTTAACAATTTTTAGCATTTCTGGATACTGTTTGTCAGCGAAAACCCCCATCACAATTGTAAGATGAGAATTCCTCCACTTACTACTTCTAAAACGAAGCGACGACAAAAGGCTCTGAATTGCTGGGACATTATGTGCCCCATCAATCATAATCGTGGGATCATGATTAATTACTTCCATCCTTCCAATCCATTTTGTTGAGCTGACTCCCGTCTTGACCGAAGAAATCATGGATGGTTCTGTCATGTTTAAATATTTGAACGCATAAACCAAGAAAGCTTCAATCGCAATTGCAGCATCTTCCATTTCAAAGCTTCCAATTTGTTTCATTGAAATGTCATCAATGTTCAAATAATCACTTAAAAAATTAAAACGATTTTGATTTACCGGCACGAATTGATAATCACGCTTTAATTCCCAAATTGGACTATCTAATTGATTTGCTGCTCGTTCAATCACCTTTCTCGGACCTGCTTTGATCCCTCCAATCACACAGAGACGATTTTGGCGAATAATTCCAGCCTTATTATCCGCAATTTCTTCTTCAGAGTCACCAAGCAGTGTCATGTGATCCATCCCAATGGTAGTAATAATTGACATTTTCGAATTAACCACGTTGGTGGAATCGGACCTTCCTCCAATTCCGGCCTCTACAATCACAATGTCAACCGGATGCTTACGGAAATAGATGAACATCATAGCGCAAATGATTTCAAACTCAGAGGGACCTAAATCAGGATCATTTTTATCAATTTCATCGACAACCGGTTTAATTTCACGCACCAACTCTAAAATTTCATCATCTGAAATTGGTTGATTATTCACACTGATCCGCTCGTTGAACTTAATCATAAATGGTGAAGTAAAGGTTCCAACTGAGAGTCCAGAAGCCATTAACATGTTACTCAAATAGGCAACACACGATCCTTTTCCATTAGTCCCTGCCACATGAATGCAGTTTAACGTTTTTTCTGGACAGCCTAATTTCTTCATAAAGTGAGCCATCCGCTTTGTAGGTGGTTCTTTTTTAATTCGTGGTCTACCGTGGATATACTTTAATGCTGCACTGTAACTATCAATCACCCTTACCACTCCTCTAAAAAGAAAGCTCAGCCGTTTAGCTGAGCCTCGTCTTTTATTTATTTAAAGCATCAATCACATCTTTAAGTCGAATTTTAACGGCTTTCAGTTTAGTCTCATTGTCGGCTTGCTTTTCCTTTTGCTCGTTGACAACTGCCTCCGGAGCATTGTCTAAAAACTTTTTATTAGCTAGTTTCTTCTGTGCTCGTTTGACTTCTGATTCAAATTTTTGGACTTCTTTTTGTAGCCGTTCTTTTTCATCATTGAGGTCAACCAGTTCATCCAGTGGGATGCTGATCTCAGCATCAGTAATTACCGATGTCATAGCCAATTTAGGAATATTAATGTCAGAACCAATCTCTAACTTATCAGGGTGACCAAATCGTTCAATGTAGTCACTGTTATCTTCTAGTACCCTTTTCAAATCGGAATTCTTAGTTTTAACTAGAATGTCAACTGGACTAGATAGTGGTGCATTAACCTCCGAACGGATATTTCTGACCGCTTTAATAACGTCAATCAGATGATTCATATTTGATTCTGCTTTTTTATCATCAAACTCATCATGAGTTACTGGATACTCAGCTACCACCAATGATTCATCAACGTGCGGCATTGAAAGCCAAATTTTTTCAGTAACAAATGGCATAACTGGTTGGAGTAATCGCAAGATTTGATCCAAAACATACGCTAGGATATTTCGCGTGTTTTGTTTGGCTTTTTCATCTGAGCCAGTCAAAATTTCCTTACTCATTTCAATGTACCAATCACAAAAATCATTCCAAATAAAATCATAAAGTGAACGGTTGGCTTCACCAAAGTTAAACTTGTCATATTCTTCGGTAACATGCTTAACAACAGAGTTTAATTTCGAAAGAATCCATCGATCGGATAAATTCCATTCTGATTGAGCTGGTAACTCTGGTTTAGACATGTCACCTAAATTCATGATGACATAACGACTGGCATTCCAAATCTTATTGACAAAATTCCAGGCTGATTCGACCTTACTATAACTAAACTTCATGTCCTGTCCAGGCGTTGTTCCAGTTGAAAGGCACCATCTCAAGGCATCGGCTCCGTACTGATCAATAACATCCATTGGATCAATCCCGTTACCTAAAGACTTACTCATCTTAACCCCATGTTCATCACGGATTAAACCATGTAACAGCACGTTTTTAAATGGACGCTTACCGGTAAAATGTAAACTTTGAAAAATCATTCTTGAGATCCAGAAGAACACCAGATCATAACCAGTTACAAGCGTGTTGGTAGGAAAATAACGTTGATAATCTTTTGAGTCAGTATCAGGCCAACCAAGGGTTGTAAATGGCCATAAAGCTGATGAAAACCAGGTATCCAACACGTCTGGATCTTGCGTCCAGTTTTCGGGATCCTTAGGAGCGTTTTCGCCAACGTAAATCTTGCCAGTCTCATTATTGTACCAGGCAGGAATCCGATGTCCCCACCATAGTTGCCTTGAAATAACCCAATCATGAACGTTTTCCATCCATTGCATAAAGGTATGCTCAAATCGTTCTGGAATGAAACTAACCGCATCATTGGTCTTTTGATTCTCCATTGCCTTTTTGGCCAATGGTTTCATTTTTACAAACCATTGAGTCGAAAGACGAGCTTCAACCTGAACTCCGGTTCTTTCAGAATGACCAACTGAGTGAACAATGGGATCAATTTTAATCATCAAGCCTTGATCTTCAAGGTCCTTGACCATTGCCTTTCGAGCATCAAAACGATCCATGCCTTCATACTTCCCAGCATTTTCGTTCATCGTAGCGTCTTCATTCATGGTATTAATCCGTTTTAAATCATGTCTGTTCCCAACTTTAAAATCATTAGGATCGTGGGCTGGCGTAATCTTAACCATTCCAGTCCCAAATTCAGGATCAACGTACTGATCGGCAATAATCGGAATGGTCCGATTTACGAGTGGAACAACGACCTCTTTACCCACTAAATCTTTATAACGATCATCACTTGGGTTCACTGCGACAGCAGTATCACCCATCATAGTCTCAGGACGAGTTGTAGCGATTTCAATGTAATTCTTTCCATTAAATTTCGTATCATCAGCAAACGGATACTTAATGTGATAGAAAGCGCCTTTATCATCTTTGTGAATAACTTCAATATCAGATAAAGCAGTCCGAGCCTTTGGATCCCAATTAATAATGTATTCACCACGGTAAATTAACCCTTGATTGTACAGGTCAACAAATACTTTCCTGACGGCTTTTGACAAACCATCATCCAACGTAAAGCGTTCACGACTGTAATCAAGTGATAACCCCAGTTTGGCCCACTGTTTATGGATCGTATCAGCAAAGTCGTCTTTCCATTCCCAAACCTTATCGACAAATTTTTCACGACCTAAATCGTACCGCGAGATTCCCTTCTCGTTAAGCATGGCTTCAACTTTTGCCTGAGTTGCAATCCCAGCATGATCCATCCCAGGAATCCAAACGGTATCATAACCTTGCATCCGTTTCTGTCTAATCAACATGTCTTGAAGAGTAGTATTCCAGGCGTGACCCAAGTGAAGCTTACCGGTCACATTTGGCGGAGGTAAAACAATTGAATATGGTTTTGCCTTTTTATCCCCATTTGGCTTGAAAACATCCTCATCAAGCCATTTCTTATACATCCCTGCTTCAACTGAGTTGGGATCATATTTCGTTGACATATCTACTTCTTTTGCCATTTCTTCACCTCATTTAAAATAAAAAGCATCCGTCCAGAATAGGACGAATGCTCGCGGTACCACCTAAATTGAATTATTGCTAATTCCAACTTAACTAGATAACGGCTAGTACCGATTACATCTTAATTCATTCAACATAACTGCTCACAAGCAACAATGACCATTTTAACGCATGGACTTTCCAGCACGTGCCCACTCTCTGCGCGTCATAACAACCAACCTCTTGATCAAAGCATTTAACATAATAAATATTACTCAATTTATAATCTTTAGTCAATCACATTAAAGTAATTCTGAAAAAACATCTTCATTAGCGTTCAAATAATCATCATTTGGGTGAATCTTACTGATCGTAATACCGTCAATGGCTTCTTTCATTAAACCATCCACGTCAATGTTTCTTTCAAACTTTCTGGCTTTCTCCACGTCCGGCTTCGTTTTCGGTGCTGGTGGGGTAAAGATCGTACAGCAGTCCTCATAAGGAAGAATTGACAAATCATAGGTGTCAATTTGTTCAGCAATCTTAATAATCTCAGTCTTATCCAAAGAAAGCAACGGACGTAGAACTGGCAAATTAGTCACATCATTAATGGCGCGCATACTTTCTAAAGTCTGTGAAGCAACTTGTCCTAACGACTCACCGGTAAATACTCCATCACAATGACGTGCAATGGTAATTGCTGCGGCAATTCTCAACATCATCCGGCGCTGAACCGTCATCAAGTAACCCTCTGGAACTTTTTCTTTAATCTCTTCTTGAATCTTAGCAAATGGGACTTGGATAAAATCAACGGTTCCACCTAATGCCGAAAGCTTCGCCGTGAGGTCTTTAGCTTTTGCTAGCGCTTGTTCACTAGTGTATGGAGGACTGTAGAAATGAATCATATCCAACTTTACCCCACGCTTCATGGCCATGTACGCCGCAACGGGTGAATCAATGCCTCCTGAAAGCATCATGGTACCACGTCCGCCAGTTCCAACTGGTAGTCCTAATGCTCCCTGAATCGTCTCACTTGATAAATAAATGCCAGACATTCTGACATCAATCTGTAAGTTAATGTCAGGTCTTTTCATTTGAGCTTTAATCCCATCCAAATGATCTAAGACATACCCGCCGACCTCATCATTTACTTGATAAGTATTTAGTGGATAATCTTTATTTTGACGATTAGTTGAAATCTTAAATGTTTGACCACTCTGGAATTGATTCGAAATCATTGCGAGTGCCTTTTTCTGAATGTCTTCAATTGGGGTATTTTTTTCCAACTTAACAACTGGTGAAAAAGTCTCAATTCCAAAGACTTTTTTTAGGGCTGCCATCACTGGAGCTGCATCTTGACCATGCAAACTGACATGTAACCGATCCCGCTGGGCGTCAACGGTGACTCCATCAAACTGTTTTAAAACTTGCCTAATGTTATGTCCCAGCTGCCCAATAAAGACCTTGCGATTTTTTCCCTTTGTGGACAGTTCGCCGTAACGAACCATAATCTCACTATACTTCACACCCTCACTCCTTTACTATTCTTTAATGATTATCTAACTTAACTTTTTGAATTCTTCGTACAATTCATCAAATACTTGATTAAACTTATCAGCCTCATCTAAAGTATTTTTGTCTCCTAAGGAGATTCGAACGGCACTGCGAGCGATGCTTGGGTCTACTCCCATAGCATCTAAAGTTCCTGCCGTTTCCTCTTTTTTGGATGAACAAGCGCTCGTAGTAGAAATGTAAATTCCATGTTCTTCAAAGGCATGCACGATCGTTTCACCCTTCACTCCCTCAATTGCAAAGCAAAGAATGTGTGGAGCAAAGTGGTCTGATAAACCGGAGAAAGGATGGACCTTGTTGAACTTAGTAATATGAGCATAAATTCGTTCTCTGATTTTTTGTTCACGTGCAATGCTTTCAGATTCATGATCCGAAATGATTCTGAGTGCTTTAGCCATCCCTGCTATCGCAGGCAAATTCTCAGTCCCGCTCCGTTGTCCTCGTTCTTGTCCACCACCATCCATTAATGGGGCAATCTTACGACCGTTTTTCCCATAGATCAAACCAATTCCTCTGGGAGCATGAAATTTATGCCCAGAAAATGTGACAAAATCAACTCGATCATTGAAAACCAAATCGTGTAGGCCTTTACCAACAGCCTGGACGGCGTCAACATGAAAATGAATTTTGGGATATTGTTTTAAGACATCACTAATTTCATTGATGGGTTCAATGGCGCCCATCTCATTATTAACCGCCATGATTGACACCAAGATAGTATCTGGCCTAATAGCGGATTCTAAATCTTTTGCTGAAACTCGTCCCTCTTTATCAACGGGTAAATAAGTAACGTCAAATCCCAAATCTTCTAAAGCGTGCATTGAATTTTTCACCGCTGCATGTTCAACAGAAGAAGTGATGATATGCTTACCAAATTGATGTTTCTCTTTGGCGGTCCCCTTTATAACCCAATTGTCACCTTCAGTTCCTCCACTAGTAAAGTAGATTTCGTTAGGTTCTACTCCTAAAGTTCTCGCAATTTGATTTCTTGATTGATTCAATAAATTAAACGATTGTTGACCAAAGTTATGAAGACTGGAAGGATTTCCCCAGATCTTTTCACTTACCTGATTATAGGTATCCAAAACCTGACTATCTACTTTAGTCGTCGCACTATTATCAAAGTAAATCATTTGGTACCCTCTCTTTCTAATTCGTCCAAATTACAACAAGATTTATTATACCAGCATTGAAACATAATAAAAACAAGCTGAATTGTTCCAACTCTAATTCAGCTTGTTCGTGCTTACTTTTGATTTTGTGAATCTTGCTTATTTTTGTAATAAGTATTTTCAATTCGCTTGTAGGATCCAGGATTGGCTTTATCAATCGCAGTGGCAATCGTTTCTAAGCTTTCAGGATACTTATATTCATCGTCAAACAGATGCTTAGCTTTTACCAGTGCTTTGTTAATCTCTGGATCAGAATTTCGATAACGATTGGCATATTGCATCACTTGCTCAGCAAGCGATGAGCTATCAATTAAATCATCAGTCTTCTCTTCAAGAGTATCCCGATCTGATTTAATCACGCTTAACTGTTTTTGAACATCATCCATACTAATCTTGACCTTATCCATCGTCCGATTAAGATCTTTAATCTCGTCAGCCACAATGCCAAAGTAGTCAATGTAATCCTGTGATATGCCCGGTAAATTCAACTCATCAATCTTACGCTGAATCCCATGAAGTTCCAAATCAAGATCATCTAAGACCTGATGGGCCTTCTGCTCTTCATCCTTAAAGTCAGCAACCGAATCATTAATGGCCCGTTGTTTCTTTTCAATCTCCGTTAATTGACTATCGCTACTAGTAACGTTGTCAAGGATGTGAGTATAAATGGCTTTCTTGTTGTCAATTGCCTCACGATCTTTTTTATAGGTAGCTTCAATCTCATCAATTTGTTTTCCTAAAGCATTGGCCTTATCAATCTCACCATGTTCTAGTGAGTAATTATGACTGAGTCGATCTAATTCATCGATTAAAACCTGATTTTGTTTTTTGGCGTGTTGGATATATTCTCCGGTGATCTTAAATCCTTTATCAACTTTTTTCTTAGCAATTAATTGCTTTTCCATTAAATCGTAAAGACGATCAATCTTGGTCTCAATCTCACTATCAGAATCCTTGGCCAATTTTAAATCAAGGTGAGCAATATTTTCAAGGTTATCGGAAACGGCTGTTCTTAATTCCTCTAAAGAGACGTCAAATTCATCATCAGCAAATTCATACCCACTTGCATTCATTTTAGAATGCGTTGAGCTAATCTCATCAATTTGATTTTTAAATTCTACATTATTAGTAGCATATAAATGAGGAATTTGTTGCACATCAGCTTCTAACTGATTAGTTGACTTATTTAAATCACCAAGAATTTTATCAGCCTTTTCGTGATCACCATTTTTTGATAGATTAGAAAAATCATCAAAGGTCCCTTCAATCGTCGACAACTGATTTTCAAGCGCATCAATTGCGGGCCCAAAGGAAGCATTCTTAGTAAGCAATTCTTTTCGAAGTTCTTTATAACGACCCTCTAAATCAGTAATGGCCTTCTTATGTTCAGAATTCAGCTGATTCATTTTAGCTAAAAACTGACGAATTACCTTTACATCATCTTCTGAGGTTTTAATTTGTTGTTCCGCATCTGAGCATGCTTCCCGTGTCTTAACAAAGTTAATTCCTTTTGCGTCACTTTTCACCGCTTCGACGTTATTTTTGACGGAAGGAAGTAAGTTATTAGTAACGTTATCAAAATCAGCTTGAGCACTATTAACGCTACTTAATGAATCACCGGTGAGGCCGATATCTTTCACCTTATTAATCTCATCTTGCAGATTCAAATCATTTAGGCGCTTAACGCGTTTTTCAATTGTTTCAGCAATTTTTAATAAATGGTGCTGATACATGACCACGGCACAATAAATTACAGCTACTACAACTAAAATTCCAATAATGACGTTAACCATTAAATACCCGTCCTTCAACAAATTAATTATGTATAAACTTTTCCTCGTTATTAAAGTAATTATATCATAAATGAGAAAAATTTATGATAGCATTCTGAGTTTTTAAGATCATCGACTGCAACGTTGCATTGACTTTTAAGTGCTAATTTCATATAATTGAGCTTGTGTAAAATAATGCAGCAGTATGCGGTAAGCTCGTCAACATGTCCTTGCTACTTGTAGTTTAATTAGTAACCCACTGGCTGCTGAGGCGAAAGTTCAGAGGGATATGCACGAATACTAAGCGTACATCGTTATTTTACTCCAAATATTTTATTGGAGGATTCATTTATGTCAAGATATACAGGTCCAAGTTGGAGAATTTCTCGTCGTCTTGGAGTTTCTTTATCAGGTACTGGTAAAGAATTACAACGTCGTCCATATGCTCCAGGTGTTCACGGCCAAGGTCGTCGTCAAAAACTTTCAGAATATGGTGTTCAATTACGTGAAAAGCAAAAATTACGTTACATGTATGGTTTAACTGAACGTCAATTTTACTCATTGTTTAACCGCTCTGGTAAAATCCGTGAGGGTAAGCATGGTGATAACTTTGAAATTATGCTTGAAAGCCGTTTAGATAATATGGTTTACCGTTTAGGCTTAGCTACCACTAGACGACAAGCTAGACAATTAGTTAACCACGGTCATATTACCGTTGATGGCAAGCGGGTTGATATCCCTTCTTACGAAGTAAAGCCCGGTCAAGTGATCGGTGTTCGTGAAAAGGATAAGGACATGGGCATCATCAAAGAAGCTGTCGAATCAGTTGTGAGCCGCCCTGCTTATGTATCATTTGATGCTGATAAGCTTGAGGGTTCATTGACTAGATATCCACAACCAGATGAATTAAATGCAGACATCGATACTTCATTAGTTGTTGAATACTACAACCGTTAAAATATTGTGTTTGTTAGAGAAAAGGCGATCTCGATTGAGACCGCCTTTTTGTATCTCCAATTTCTTTAATGTTAAAATGTAGTAAATACTCAATAAGGAGCAAATATTATGACAGATGACAAAGGATCAGTTCAAAATCGACTTGATCAAGCAATGAGTGGAAACTCCCCTCAAATTAACCCAGATGAGCAACGAAAATACCTGGGCACTTTTCGAGAACGGGTCGACTTCGCCATTACGATTTCTGAAGATAAAAACCAGGATGCAATCGATCAGTTGAGTGCCGAGATGAAACAACATCCCAGTTACCAACTATTCATTAATGGCAATATAGCTGAAGAACAGCAACAACCATACATGAAGTTAGCTAGCCAAAACAACACTAAGTTCACTTTAAAAAATAACAGTGCTTATGGTACGATGCCTAATCAATATGCCGTGGTCTTAGTTGCCCCTGATGCAATTAATAAAGACCATATTGATTTTGATCCTAGTAAGGTTAACGCCAAACATGACAACGATCAACCTAAAAAACATCAATCATGGTTCTCACGGTTATTTAAGTAGAAAGAAGCTATAGAATGCAAAAGCCCCTCTCCTACAGAATGAGGCCCACTAAAATTGAAGATATTGTTGGCCAACAGGATTTGGTTGGCAAGGGCAAGATTATTGATCGCATGGTAAAAGCTAAAATGCTTTCATCAATGATTTTATATGGTCCACCTGGCACCGGAAAAACCAGCATTGCAAGTGCAATTGCGGGTTCGACTAAATATGCTTTTCGGATGTTAAATGCAGCAACTGATACCAAAAAGGACCTCCAGGCGGTAGCTGAAGAAGCTAAAATGAGTGGAACGGTAGTGTTATTACTAGATGAAATCCATCGGTTAGATAAGACCAAGCAAGATTTTTTGTTACCACTACTAGAAAGTGGGCAAATTATCTTAATCGGGGCAACGACAGAAAATCCGTATATCAATATCAGTCCGGCCATTCGTTCTAGAACAGAAATATTTCAAGTTCATCCATTAACCAGTGATGACATAACCAAAGCCGTTAAGCGGGCACTAGAGGACAAGCAAAATGGCTTAGGTAATCTAAAGATCAAACTTGACCATAACGCTATGAGCTTTTTAGTTCACAGCACCAATGGCGACTTAAGAAGCGCTTTAAACGCTCTAGAATTATCTGCCAAGTCCACTACACCTGACCAAGATGGCGTCATTCACATTACTCTGGCTGATATTGAAGCTTGTTTACAAAAGAAAGCATTGAGTCAAGATAAAAATGGCGACGCTCACTACAACGTGATGTCAGCACTTCAAAAATCAATTCGTGGCTCCGATGTTAACGCATCCCTACACTATGCCTCGAGGTTAATTGAATCAGGGGATTTAAACTCCCTAACAAGAAGATTAATGGTAATTGCGTATGAAGACATTGGGTTAGCTAATCCGGCTGCTGCTTCCAGAACAGTATCGGCAGTGCAAGCTGCTGATAAACTCGGTCTCCCTGAAGGACGGATTCCGCTATCTGATGCCATCATTGATCTTTGTCTTTCACCAAAATCAAATTCAGGAATTACAGCGATTGATAAGGCTTTATCTGACGTAAAAACTGGCAATTACGGAGACATTCCTGATCACTTAAAAGATGCCCATTTCAAGGGTGCCAAAAAACTAGGACACGTCGGTTATAAATACCCACATAATTATCCCAATGATTGGGTTAAACAGCAGTATCTTCCTGACAAAATTAAGAATGCCAAGTACTACCAACCAAAGCTGAACGGTAAATACGAAAGAGCTCTAGCTGATCAATATGAAAAAATCAACGAGGCTGAAAGGCATGTCGGAAAGGAATAATTGTCGATGCTCATAAAAGTTTTAATGTTATTTTTCTCCGTAATTTTAATTATTAACGGAATTTATTTTTTGACCCATGCTCATAAAAGTTTCCTACTGTTTCATCCCGAAAAGTTTACCTCATTAAGCATCATCTTACTCATTAGTGGTGTCATTCTAATTGTGGTAGCAATTTTAGGAATTATTTCAATATTTTTCGATAACACTGTTTTTACTCTGTTAGTCTTATGTGCGGGGTGTTTGTGTGCTGTGATTCCAGAACTATTCATCATTCAATACATGGATAAATAGCCTTTATATCTGACTTTTCAATTAAAAAATACTAGAATTAAGTTAAATAAAACATCGAGGTGGTTTTTATGCTACAAGAATACAATAATATTTTAGTTCCCGTTGATGGTTCATACGAATCCGAGTTGGCTTTTAAAAAGGCCGTTGCCGTTGCCAAACGTAATGATGCTCATTTACACATTGTCCACGTTGTAGACACACGAGCATTTCAAAATATCTCTAGTTTTGATACATCAGTAGTTGAAGAAGTAACTCAAAACGCTAAAAAAACACTCGAACAGTACGCCAGAGAGGCTAAGGATGATGGCGTTAACAAAGTCGATTATTCAATCGAATATGGCGCACCGAAAACAATCATCTCAAAGGAAATTCCAGACAAACTCGATATTGATTTAATCATGATCGGTGCAACCGGGTTAAATGGTGTTGAACGGTTACTAATTGGTTCAGTAACTGAATATGTCACTAGGATGGCGGTCTGTGATGTATTAGTTGTAAGAACAAATCTAAATAATCAAAAAGTTGATCCTAAAAAAGGAAAACAAAAAGTTTCTAAGTAAAACAAAAAATCATTCGATGATTATTTCGAATGATTTTTTGTTTTGGCAATTTTTAATAATTTATCAATCCGCCCGCTATCTCTTACTCCTTTCAAAAGATTGATTTTAATTTGGGTGCTTTCTGCCTTTTCAAACAGTTTTTCTCGTTTATAACTCAAATATTTCAAATTATAAAATGATTTCAAACAATAGAAGGAATACTTGCGTTTTAGGTAAGATATCATAACATTGGATTCAGAAATCACTAGTTGATTATCGTTAGCTACAAATGCGAAAGTGACAATGGCAAGTCCTAACTTAATGACAACATATCGATCAATTGTATTCATTTCTCTTCGATGTAGCAATTGCCCCATCCTCACCAAAGCATCATCCAAATACTTACGAGCCAATTTTTGACATCCCAATCTCCGATATGAGATTGCAATGCCCAAATAACTCCATGCAGTACAAATAAAATTTGTTTTGACGGAACACGAGTCAATCATAGTATGAAAGCATAGGATTACTTCATCTAAAGAAAAACCACAAAATAGTTCCGCAAAACCACGTTCACAATAATATCTTCCTTTGATTTCTCTTGAATCAATATTCTCAACTTTAATTGTTTCAATAATCGTATTAGCTTTCTTGAAATGATAATGAAGTAGAATGCATTCAACTTTCTTCAGTATTTTTTTAGCATAGCAATACTTTTCATCAGAACAAACTTCGTCTAAGTTCAATCCCAATCGGGACACAATTTCTGGAATAATCACCCATTGATTAAAACACCCATCATTTTCAAGCGCACTGATGGTTGACTGAGTACATAGTCCTTTGGCAAGCTCCGACTGCGTCATATGAATATCAATTCGGCGTTTTTTAATTCTCGCTCCAATCTTTTTCAATAGCGCTTTTGAGGGCATTATGACTTCCAATTGCACGTCATCTCCCTTGACGATTCAAAATTTCATCGTGTCTAAAACAATTAACGTTATGATCATTAATGATCCCCGAAGCTTGTAAAAACGAATAGAGTGTTGTGGGTCCAACTCTTTTAAAATGATACATTTGAAAAACCTGATTAAATTTTTTAATCATTGGTTTCATTTCCGAAATATCGATTTGATCATCAATAATTAAATGATCAACGGGGGTATAATTCACCTGCTGCCATAATTGGTCAAAAAAATGAATCCCCTTTCCCTCTAACTCAAAAACAATCTTGGCATTGGTTAAAATGGCATCAAGTTTCGATCGATTTCTAATTCCACGTTTGTCACTCATTGCAGTGTCTTTGATGGTTTCTGCGTGAGTAGACAAATAGTTAAAATCAAAATTATGATAAATGCTATCCAGTCCATCTAACTTCTTCAAAATTAAATTCCACTGAAGTCCTGCTTGCATTATTTCTAGTGACAGTTCTCTAAATAATGCTTTTTCGTCATAATCTGGAACACCCCACACCGTATCATGGTAATTCATTAATCGTGGACTCTTAGTTGCCCAGTTACATCTTTCCATTATTATCACCTCTTATAAGTATATACGAAGAACAATCTTCAAATAAAAAAAGATTATGACTATGTCATAATCTTTTTTTATTATTTATCCTTATATACTTTTTTCTGATCGCCCTTTTGAAGCGGCTTAAAGTCATGCAAAATTTTAGATTGACGGTCAAATTCAGCATAAGCTAGTTCAATCAATTTATCGATTAATTCGGTATAACTAATTCCAGAAGCTTCCCAAAGTTGCGGATACAAAGAAATATTGGTAAAGCCCGGTAATGTGTTAACTTCACTCAAATACGGCTTAAAATCCTTTGAAACAAGAAAATCAATTCGTGCCATTCCCTTTAATCCAAGGGCCTTATAAGCGTCTAATGCCATGTTCGTGATTTGATCATCGACACCATCTGGCAATTCAACTGGAATGGTAAATTGGACCTGACTGGCATCCACGAACTTGTTGTCATAGGTATAGAATTTGTCATCTGCTGGAACTTTAATTGCCCCTAGTTTTGATGCCTTGGGATTTTCATTTCCTAAAATAGAAATTTCGACTTCTTCTGGTCCCTCAATTGCTTCCTCAATCAAAATTTTGTTGTCATAACGAAAAGCATCTTCTAGTCCGCTATCCAATTCCTCTTGATTATGCACCTGATGAATACCGATGGAAGAACCTTGATTGGCTGGTTTGATAAACATTAATGAACCGAGCTTTTTAGATAATTTAGCATAATTCCAATCTTTACGATTATCTGGAGTCAATAAGACGTATTTGGTATTGTTAATGCCTGCTTCATCTAGGATTTTCTTAGTAATATCCTTATCATAAGACATTGCAGAAGCTAAGATTCCACTTCCAACGTAGGGCTTATTCATTAGACGTAATAGCCCCTGAATGGTTCCATCTTCCCCTAAGTTTCCATGAATAATGGGAAAGAAAACGTCAATATCTTTAGCGCTATCGAAATTAATAATGGGAGCTAGCGGATTATTCATGTCGAGATTTAAAATCTCATCTTTTTCCACATCCGTTTCATCTTCACCATCAAATACACGATGTGAAGCATCATCGCTCAAGACGATTCCATCCTTAGTAATTAGGAATAAGCTGACTTCATACTTATCCTTGTCCATCGCATCATAAATATTATGCGCGGATCTTTTTGAGACGTCGTGTTCTGATGAATTACCACCAAATAATAACGCGACGTGCTTCTTATTTTTAGTCATATTCGCACCTCTGTCGTTCATAATAGAACCTTAATTATAACACAAAAATTAACCGGTAAATAATCCCAAATAAAAAAGCATGAATGAACATGCTTTCATGCTTTATGAGAAATTCTTATCTGTACTAAACATTGAACTCTTGTTATGGTATTGCATTGACATTATCAACCCAATCCCTATCATGTTACCAATTAAGGCAGAACCTCCCTGGCTCACAAATGGGAGCGGAATTCCAGTCATTGGCAGCAACCCAATGCTCATTCCAATATTTTCAAAAACATGGAATAAAATCATCATAATAACTCCACTAGAAATATAGGCATAGAAAACATTTTTAGTCTCAAAAGTAACCTTGATCATTTCATAAATCAATAAGAAATAAAGAAGAATCAATAATACCCCACCAATGAATCCAAAGTTCTCTCCCATCACGGAAAAGATCATATCAGACTCACGAACAGGAACGTAAACTTTTGAAACATTGAATCCCGTTCCAGTGAGACCTCCTGATCCAACTGCTTTCATACTTTGCCATAGTTGAAATCCTTGGTTACTCGTATCTGACTCAGGATGCAACCAAGTATCAATTCGAGCGAATTGATAAGACTTAAAGCCAAAATGACCAAGTAACATTCGACCCTCTTTAGTAATGGCAAGTGTCAGTGCAATGGCACCAAGACCACCTGTAACACCAAAGATTGGCGCCAGTATTTTCCACGTAACACCGGATACAATCATCATCCCGGCCAGGATGGCAATGAACACAATGGTAGTTCCAAAGTCATTTTGCAACTTTAGTAAAATCACAATTGGAATCGTCCATAGAATCATTTTACCCAGTAACGCCCAATCACTTCGAGTTTCATGAATTGGATGTTCATTATTGTGAGAAGCAATGACTTTAGCCAACATCAAAATATATGCAGGTTTCATGATTTCAGATGGTTGAAATGTCAGTGGCCCTAACTGAAACCAACTTTTAGCACCAGTTTGTGCCGCATAGGAACGACTATACAAGAACAAAACAGCAACTAAAAGAAAGATCCCAAACCAATACGCATAAGGTGCTAATTTCCATAACTGTTCGGAATCAAATTGCATAATCACAACGATGGCAATTGCACCAATTGCGTACCACACTAATTGCGAAACAACCGCCTTTACGACACTTGTTTGACTTGTATCATGACTGGCAGCTACAAAGATCGACCCTATGCCCACCAAAGCAAGCATCAGTACACAAAAAATGATTCCCCAATCGATTCGATTCTCGTCTGTACTTTCCGACCTATTAAACACGATTAGAACTCCTTTTTTTCATAAATCATACTTATCTTTGGTGCAAATTATACTCCCTTATTACCTCAGCAACAGCATCTTCTTCGCTGTTTTCATGGAAAGTTTTGTCACCAACCACACAAATTGACTTCCCGTTCTTTTCTTCAATGGTGCCCACGGTATGACCGCCAATTTGCACCAATTTCAGCGCGTTTTCTTCTGGATCATCAATAATATTAACACCAATTCGTTTTTCTTTTCGAGCCACGCTTAAAAACCTCCTAGAATAAAAAATAGTTGATAAAATCAACTATTTTAGCTTCATTGAGCGACGATAATCTTCCTCAGCTTTTTTATTTCTTCCCAATGAAAACTTCTTGGGAACTGGATCGTATCCACCCTTAACCAGTGGATTACACCTCAAAATTCGTGTAACTCCCATCAGTGTCCCTTTCAATGCTCCGAAGCGATTGATCGCTTCGAGCGTATAATGCGAACAGGTTGGTGAGTACCGACAACTAGGCGGAAACAATGGTGAAATAAACCGCTGGTAAAACTTAATTAAAGATATAAATATTCGTTTCAATTTTTTCTCTCAATTATTTTCTACTGAAAAATCCACGACTCTTTTTATTGCTACTCATATGCTCAAGCATTTCACCAGCACCTTTTGCAACATTGTCTAAAGGATCTTCAGAAATATAAACCGGAACCGTTAACGCATTTGAAATTACAGTATCAATGTCTTTAAGAAGTGCACCACCACCGGTTAACATTACTCCTCGATCAATAATATCAGCTGAAATTTCTGGTGGAATTGTCTCTAAGACTGCCTTTGCACCTGACACAATGGAGTTAATTGAACCACTAATAGCTCTCGCAACTTCCTGACTAGTAATGGTTACCGATTTAGGCATCCCACTAACTGAGTCACGACCTCTAACCTCCATCTCTTTAACATCTTGGGTGGAAACGTCTGCCGTTCCAATCTGCATTTTAATTCGTTCAGCGGTGTGTTCACCGATAATAAGGTTATGTTCTTGTTTCAAGAAGTTAACGATATCAACGTTCATCACATCTCCAGCAATTTTAAGTGATTTACTGGCTACGATATCACCGAGTGAAAGAACCGCAATGTCTGAGGTTCCACCACCCATATCGATTACCATGCTACCATGAGGCTGGTAGATATCCATACCAGCACCTACGGCAGCTACTTTAGGCTCTTCTTCAATGAAAACTTCGCCACCAGCTGCGCGTTCCGCTGCTTGGATAATTGCTTTTCGTTCAATGTTAGTGATGTTTGTAGGAGCACAGATCATCGTCTGTGGTTTAGAAACAACGCCCTTAACGCTTAATTTACTGATAAAATACGAAAGCATTTCTTGAGTAATATCAAAATCAGAAATAACTCCGTCTTTTAAAGGTCTAATGGCTTTAATGTTTCCAGGAGTTCTACCTACCATTTGGTAAGCTTCAGAACCGACCGCCAATACCTTATTTGTTTTAGTATCAACGGCAACTACAGATGGTTCATTAAGAACAATACCCTTCCCCGTAACGTATATAAGAACGTTAGCAGTTCCTAAGTCAATCCCAATATCTTGTGCCATAAAAATACTTCCTTCCGTAACATCGTTTAACTAAATTATAGCATATCCAGAATAGCAAAAGAGAATTATCACATACGAAATTATCTAAATTTTTCTAACGATCAAGTTAGTCATTAGCAATTGCGTCGCTTTCTTTAATTGGGATTCGTTCAACTTCTGCGCCAAGTTTTTGCAGTTTCTTGTGAAATTCGTAGTAGCCACGATCAAGATACTTCAGATTAGTAACTTCCGTATAACCATCAGCAACTAGACCAGCTAAAATCAATGCAGCTGCAGCTCTAAGATCAGTCGCAGCAACTTTAGCACCCTCAAAATGGGTTGGTCCATACATGGTGACCGTTTCGCCATTAATGTCGAACTTAGCACCCATTCTGCGTAATTCTTCCATGTGCATAAACCGATTTTCAAAAACAGTTTCCGTTAGCTTGCTGACACCATCGGCCCTTAACTGCAATACTGTCATTTGAGGCTGCATGTCAGTAGGAAAGCCTGGATATGGGGCAGTCTTAACGTTAACTGGTTTTAATTTTGCGGGTCCAATGACACGAACACCATCGCGTTCTTGTTCAACTTTAACCCCCATCTGTTTCATTTTGGAAATTAATGGTAAGTTATGTTCGGTAATTCCGTTTTCAATTAAAAGATTTCCTTCAGTAAGCGCTGCGGCAACCATAAAAGTCCCAGCTTCAATTCGATCTTGAACCACTTCATGACTAGCACCATGAACACTTGATACTCCGGTAATTGTAATCGTATCAGTGCCTGCTCCAGAAACTTTTGCTCCCATTTTGTTCAATACTTTTTGTAAGTCAACAATCTCAGGTTCACGGGCAACGTTTTGAATCTTGGTAGTTCCCTTTGCAAGGGTAGCGGCCATCATTACATTTTGAGTAGCACCAACACTTGGAAAATCGAAATAAATATCGGTTCCAGTAAGTCCGTTAGGAGCAGATGCTTCTACGTAACCATCATGTTGTTCAATGTGAGCACCTAAGGCTTCAAAGCCACGCAAATGTAAGTCAATGGGACGACTTCCAATTGCACATCCCCCTGGTAAAGCAACTTTTGCTTGACCTAAGCGAGCTAAAAGTGGACCCATCACAACAATTGAGGCTCTCATTTTTGAAACATATTCGTACGGAGCTTCTGGTGAAATTTGCCCAGAAGCATCCACTGTAATTTTATTTTTACTTTTATCAAAATCAACTCGAATGCCCAAATGTTTTAAAACTTCATTCATAGTAAACACATCGGACAACATGGGACAGTTGGTTAAAACAGTCTCGCCATCACTTGCAAGAATAGTAGCAGCTAGAATCGGTAAAACGGCATTTTTTGCACCCTCAATGTGAACTCGACCATTAAGTTTGTTTCCGCCATGCACAACAATTTTTTCCATGGTACTCTCTCCTATTACGTATTATTTAAATAGTACTGTTAAATTTTTTAAGTTATCAATGAATGACATAAAGAACGAACTGCATATAAAACCAATTACGATCGAAAGGAGGACAATCAAGACCTTCCCCTGTCGTTCTTGAATTGGTAAAAACCGTTCAAAGTGAATTCCTTGTATAGACCAAAAAGCTAATGCAATAAAGAATAGCTGGCTAATTATTGTTATTAAAGATTCAACTCCAAATGGATTCATTACGCGATACTCCTAATATTCATTCTTACTATATACTATCATAAAATCATTCAATTGTCGTAAATCGGAGGTCCATGTAAAAAATTGTAACAAAAAAGAGGAACTAAAAAGTTCCTCTTTTTTAATTAATGTTGTGCAACATTAATTCTATTAACAGCTCTTTGTAAAGCAACTTGTGCACGTTTCAATGCATCCGTATCGTTCTTAGATTGAGCATCTTTAATCTTCTGTTCTGCACGCTCTCGGGCATGAGTAGCTCTCGATACATCAATGTCACCTTTACGTTCAGCACTATCAGCAACGATGGTTAAAGTATTATTGGAAAATTCGGCAAATCCACCATTGACCGCAACGGTATCCATGTCATTTCCGTTAAACTTAAACCTCGTTTCCCCAATTTTTAAAGAAGCAATCACTGGAACATGGTTAGCTAAAATTCCAAGGTCACCCATCATTGTTTCAATGATAGCCATGGTGACTTGATCATTGGAATAAACCTCGCCATCAGGAGTAACGATACTAACGGTTAATACTGACGATTTATTATCAGCCAATTAGATCAGCCTCCTATTTGCTTTGACTTGCTTTTTGTTCTTTCAGTTTGTTGTAGTTTGCAACGACATCATCAATTCCACCACAGTTTCTGAAACAGTCTTCAGGAATATCATCGTACTTACCTTCAAGAATTCCCTTGAAGCCGGCGATAGTATCCTTAACGGATACATACTTACCTGGAAGACCCGTAAACTGTTCGGCAACGGTGAAACTTTGTGATAAGAAGAATTGAATACGACGAGCACGACCAACAATCGTCTTTTCTTCGTCGGATAATTCATCCATTCCTAGAATTGAAATGATATCTTGTAATTCACGATATCGCTGAAGAACGTGTTGAACTTGACTTGCAACGTCAAAGTGTTCTTGTCCAACGATTTCTGGAGAAAGGGCAGATGATGTTGATGCCAATGGATCAACGGCAGGATAAATACCTTGTTGCGTTAATGAACGCTCAAGGTTAGTGGTAGCATCCAAATGGGCAAACGTTGTTGCAGGAGCAGGATCGGTATAATCATCGGCTGGAACGTAAACAGCTTGAATTGAAGTGATCGCACCCTTTTTAGTTGATGTGATTCGTTCTTGAAGTTGTCCCATTTCAGTAGCTAGAGTAGGCTGATAACCTACGGCTGATGGAATACGTCCTAACAGAGCTGAAACTTCCGTACCAGCTTGGGTAAATCTAAAGATGTTATCAATGAATAAAAGAACATCATCACCTTCAGCATCTCTAAAGTACTCAGCAAGTGTAAGACCCGTCAATGCCACACGCATACGAGCACCAGGTGGCTCATTCATCTGACCATACACCATGGCAGTATGCTTTAACACACCCGATCCTTTCATTTCAAAGTACATATCATTACCTTCACGGGTTCTTTCACCAACACCAGTGAAAACGGAAATACCGTTATGACCCTGAGCAATGTTATGAATTAATTCTTGAATCAAAACGGTCTTACCAACACCGGCACCACCGAATAATCCAACTTTACCTCCACGAATATATGGAGCTAATAAATCAATAACTTTAATTCCAGTTTCAAGAACTTCAGTCGATGGGTTTAACTCATCGTACTTAGGTGGTTGTCTGTGAATGGCCCATCTCGTTTGATCAGGACCAAATTCTGGTCCACCATCAATTGGCTGACCTAAAACATTAAATACTCGACCTAGAGTATCATTACCTACTGGCACTTCAATTGGAGCACCAGTATTTTCAACATCCATCCCACGACGTAAACCATCGGTTCCGTCCATAGCGATGGTACGTACCACTCCGTCACCTAACTCAAGAGCAACTTCAACAACTAATTGCTTGTTGTCACCCTTTTTAACGTTCAAAGCAGTATTAATTTCTGGTAAATCACCGTCTAGGGGAAATTTAACATCAACAACTGGCCCGATAACTTGTTGTACTTTACCAGTAGTATTCATTATGCTTTAATTCCTCCCATCTATTAATGGTTCAATGCTTCTTGACCACCAGTAATTTCTGTAATTTCAGTAGTGATAGCTGCCTGTCGTGCCCGGTTATACTTGAGTTCAAGTGATGAAATCAAATCATCGGCATTATCAGTGGCTGATTTCATTGCAGTTGAACTGGAAGCATGTTCAGCTGTCTTGGCATCCAAGATTGCTCCATACATTAAACTTTCAGCATATTGAGGAATTACAACACCAAGCACAGCCTTAGCGGATGGCTCAATATCATAATCTTCAATCAAGTTTTTAACTTTGACATCAGATCCAGCTTGACCACTATTCTTATCATCCATAGATGATTGAATTGACTCTTTATCCATGGGAAGAAGCTTTTCAGCCCTAAAATCAGAGGAAATTCGGTTAACGAAGTGATTATAACAAATGTACAAATCAGTATAAATTCCATCATTATACATGGAGGTAATGGTCTTAACGATCCCTTGAACTTCGGTATAAGTAGGAACATCTGAAACGGTGCGATTTTCGTATGCAACGTTTGCTCCACGCTTCTTATAGAAGTCTGCACCATTACCACCAATTGCTAAAATCATATAATCATCAGTATTTGGAGTGTGCTTTTCAATAAACTCATTGGCACCTCTGATTACATTACTATTGTAGCTTCCAACCATTCCACGATCAGATGAAATTACAATATAGGCGGTCTTTTTCTTAGCATTTTTTGAATCTTGACTTGAAGGTTTATTATCCTCTAACAAATCGGACTGAGCCAGATGAGCGATTACAGACTTAACCTTAGATACATACTGATTATAGTTCTCTGTATGCGCCTGAATTCTGTTCAACTTAACCGTTGAAACCATCTGCATCGCCTCGGTAATCTGACGTGTACTCTTGGTCGATGCGATTCTGTGCTTTACATCATTCATCGATTCAGCCATTAGTTGTTATCCTCCCTTCAAGTTAATTACTATTAACTATACTGTCACCTTTAGCTGAAGGCTTAAAGGTGCTTGCAAACTCTTGGATTGCACTGTTTAGCTTCTTTTCATCTGGAAGATCACCAGTTTTCTTAATGCTTTCAAGTAGGTCAGGATAATTTGTATCAAAGAATTTGAAGATCTCATCCTGGAATCTTAAAACATCATCAACGGCAATTTTATCTAGGTAGCCATGAGTTAAGCAATACAAGATCAAAACTTGTTTTTCAACTGGTAGTGGCGAATGAAGTGGTTGCTTTAAGACTTCCACCGTTCTAGATCCACGATCCAGCTTAGCTTTAGTAGCTTCATCAAGATCAGAACCGAATTGAGCAAACGATTCAAGTTCATGATATGAAGCAAGATCCAAACGTAATGTACCAGCAACCTTTTTCATTGCCTTAATTTGGGCATCTCCACCAACACGAGAAACTGAAGTACCAGCATCAACGGCTGGACGGTCTCCAGAATAGAACATGTCAGAGTTTAAGAAGATCTGACCATCAGTAATTGAAATTACGTTGGTTGGAATATAAGCGGAAACATCCCCTGCTTGCGTCTCAACAATTGGAAGAGCGGTCATCGAACCGCCACCCATCTTGTCACTCAACTTAGCAGCACGTTCAAGTAAACGTGAGTGGGTATAGAAAATATCACCAGGATAAGCTTCACGACCAGGTGGACGTCTCAAAATTAAGGAAAGTTCACGATAAGCATTAGCTTGTTTCGTTAAGTCATCGAAAACAATCAAAACATCTTTACCCTTGTCCATGAAATACTCACCCATGGTTGCACCAGCATATGGTGCAATGTAAAGCAAGGGAGCAGGTTCAGATGGACCAGCTGACATGACGATTGTGTAATCCATCGCACCGTACTTTTGGAGGGTGTTTACTTGTTGTCTAACAGTTGAATCTTTTTGTCCAATTGAAACGTAGATACAAATCATATCTTGATCTTTTTGGTTCAAGATTGTATCAATCGCAATTGAAGTTTTACCAGTCTTTCGATCACCAATGATCAACTCACGTTGACCTCTACCAATTGGAACCAAGGCATCAATTGACTTGATCCCAGTTTGTAGTGGTTGTTTAACACTTTGACGTTGCATGATTCCAGGTGCTTTTTTCTCAATTGGAGCAGTTTGATCGGTCTTGATCTCACCTTTACCATCAATTGGTTGGCCTAATGAGTTCACAACTCGTCCAACCATATTGTCTCCAACAGGAACTTCCATGATTCTTCCGGTTCTTTTAACACTGTCACCTTCACGAATACCTGTAAAGTCACCTAAAACAACGATACCAACTTCGTTGCTTTCGAGGTTTTGCACCATTCCATAAACACCATTTTGGAACTCCAGTAATTCACCGGATAAAGCATTATCTAGACCATATGCACGAGCAACACCGTCACCAACATAGGTAACGACACCAGTCTCGTCGACGTTAAGTTCGTCTTTGTAGCCATCTAATTGTTTTTTAATTAGGGCACTAATTTCTTCAGCCTTAATGCTCATAAAAGTTTCACCTCTTCAATATAGATATCTTATCGACTAAGAGAGCAAATTCCGTACTTCTTTAATTTTAGTACGAACACTTCCGTCGTAAACAACGTTATCTGACGACAAAATCGCACCGCCAATAATACTACTGTCTACTTTCGCAGATAAGTCAACTGTTTTAGCACCAACCCTTTTGGCAAATGTCTTGGTTAACTTGTCTTTCTCTTCGTCATTCATTGGAACTGCTGTAACTACGCTAGCACGCACGATTCCTTGCTTCTTATCATATAATTTGCCAAATTCATCAATAATCGCGACCATATCATTAATACGCCCATAGTCATAGACCATCTTTACAAAATTCTTGACGTACTGAGAAGTTGCGCCATCAATCAAAGAATTAATGATCGAATCTTTTTGCTTAAGATCAAGTACTGGCCCTGCTAATGCGATAGATAAACCAGGGTCACTTTGAAAAATGTCTTTAATCGCCATTAAATCAGCGTTCCCAGTTTCTAACTCATCATGTTCTTCTAGTACTTGAAAGAGCGCATTAGAATATCTTTTGGCAAGCGTAACCTTATCTAGACTCATTTGGATTACCTAGCCCTTCAATATAAGAATCGATTAATGCTTTTTGATCATCAGCATTTAAGTTCTTTTTAATGATTTTGGAAGCAATCTCAATAGATAAATCTGCCACATCATCTTTAGTACTTGCTAAAGCGTCTTCACGTTCTTGTTCGATATCTTTATGAGCTTTATCCTTTAAGGTTTTAGCATCATCTTGAGCATCGGAAATAATTGTGTCGCGACGTTTTTGACCAGCTTGTTCAGCATCACTAACGATTTTAGTTGCTTCGTCATGCGAGTTTTGTAATGCATCGGCACGTTCTTTGGCTAACTTAGCAGCATCGTTACGTGATTGTTCAGCAGAATCAATATCGTTGGCAATTTTAGTTGCACGATCTTGCATCATCTTTGTGACGGGTTTCCATGCGAAAATCTTAACAATCCACATCAAGAGTAAGAACAAGATGGCATAAAACAGCATATCACCAACATTGAATCCAGCCGCAATAACTAAATGTGTATACATCTATTGACACCTCCTTTTTCTAAACTAAGAAAATGTTTTCTCTATTTGTTCATAACCAAGAAGGCAACAACAAAGGCCAAGATGGGCATAACTTCAACTAAGGCAACACCAATGAACATATTAGTTCTAAGTGTTCCTGATAATTCTGGTTGGCGTGCCATACCTTCAAGCATCTTGGAAATAATTAAACCGTCACCAATTCCGGCACCAATAGCGGCACCACACATTGCGATTCCAGCAGCAATAGCTCCCATAATATAATCCTCCTATTTTCTTATTCCTCAATTGATAATTTTTGAGAAACATATACAGATGATAATGTTACAAATACATAGGCTTGAATACAGCCAATAAACACTGAGAATCCTTGCCATGCTAACTCAAGTGGGGCAGCGACTGGAATCAGCCACAATCCATTTGAAAATGCTAAATTAGCAATTATCCCGGCCAACAATTCACCAGCAAAGATATTCCCATAAACACGAATTCCAAGTGTTAAGAAGTTCGTAAGCTCCTCAAGTAGGTTGATTGGTAGGAACAAGAAGACAGGTTGTAAGAATCCCTTAAAGTGTCCCTTATAACCTAGTTTCTCAACACCACAATACATAGCAAATGTCAGAGACATTAATGAGAACGTCAAAGCGACGATTGGATCGGCCGTAGGACTCTTGACATAGACAATATTACCTACCTGAATATGCAAGAACAAACCAAGTAAGTTAGCTATTAAGATGAAATAGAATAGCGTAAATGCCCATAGTCCATAATTCTTAGGCGCATCATTACCAATCGTTGACTTTATAATTCCATTTGTAAAATCAATCATGTACTCCAATAAATTCTGTTTCCCCTTTGGTTTCAACTGCAGGTTTCTCGAGCAGACGAATATAAAAGCGAACAAAACAACAGCCACAATCACACCAGAAATCATATTGCTGACGTTGAAAGTAAGACCTAAAAATTGAAAAGTACGAGTTGGCTCCACAGATATCACCTCTTTTCGCAACTATTATCACTCGCAATAAAAAACGTGCCATAAAAAGTAGTTGAATAATTGCGATTCTATATTCAAACAAGTCAAAAGCTCACTTATTCAAATCTGATGAAATAATACCACCATTTCAGGCAAATTTCAAAGCTATAAAGCACCAAAAATTCTAATTTTATAGTCTTTATAACAATTACTTCACAATCGAAATTGGCAAAACTTAAACCCGGCCTTTACGTAAAGCAATCTAACAAAAAAGTGGGAGTTCATTAACTCTCACTTAAAATTATTATTTTTATTTTGTTCCAAACAAACGGTCACCAGCATCTCCCAACCCAGGAACGATGTAACCATGATCAAGATGATCGTCAAGTGCAGCGGCATAAATGTCAACTTCTGGTTCAGCCTTTTGAACCGCTTTAACTCCCTCAGGAGCGGCAACTAGACAAACAAACTTAATGTTTTTGGGATTAGCGCCGTGCTTCTTTAATGCATCGAGCGCCATGATTGCAGATCCACCCGTAGCAAGCATTGGATCAACAACGAAGATCTGCCTCTCACCAATATCACTTGGCAACTTTAAAAAGTATTCGTGAGGCTGAAAGGTTTTTTCATCACGATACATCCCGATATGACCAACTTTGGCTGTAGGAATTAGATCAAGTACCCCATCAACCATTCCAATTCCAGCCCTCAGAATCGGAACAACAGCAACTTTTTTACCAGCTAATTTCTTAGCGTGCGCAGTTCCTTCAGGTGTCTCAACTTCAACGTCTTTAAGTGGCATATCACGAGCAACTTCAAAAACCATCAAACTAGCAATTTCATTAACGACTTCTCTAAACTCACGTGTCCCACAATTCTTATCTCTAATAATGCTTAATTTATGTTGGATCAACGGATGATCCATTACGTGAAACTCGCCCATAACGCACTCTCCTATTCGTATTATATTTATACCTATTATAACACAAGGAATACTAAAAAATTTCTAGCTCCTTATCGTGTAATTGGGTTTTCTTTACACAATTTGGATACGTCACTCTTGATTTGAGCCAAAACATCGGGTTGATCGTAATTGTCAATGGCTTTAATAATTAAATCAGCAACTTTCTTTGAATCATTCTCACCAAACCCTCTTGAAGTGATCGCGGGAGTCCCAATTCGTAGTCCACTAGTTAAAGTTGGTTTCAACTTTTCATTTGGAATTGCTTCCTTGTTAGTGGTAATCATTAATGAATCCAACATGTCTTGAACTTGTTTACCATTTAAACCGGTATCAGTCAGATCAACGGTCATTAAATGATTATCAGTTCCACCAGAAACTACTCGTAAATGTTCGGAATTATTGAACTCGTCAGCCATGGCATTCGCATTTTTAAGAATTTGCTTGGAATAAGTAACAAAATCGGGTTGTAAATCTTCATGAAAGGCAACCGCCTTAGCAGCAATTACTTGTTCTAAAGGACCACCTTGGGTCCCAGGAAAAACAGCTGATTTAATCTTTTTGGCGTGCTTATCTTGGCTTAAAATCATTCCACCACGAGGACCACGCAAGGTTTTATGTGTTGTAGTTGTCACTACATCGGCAATTCCCACTGGACTAGGATGTAATCCGGTTGCAACAAGACCAGCAATGTGAGCCATATCTACCATTAAGTAGGCACCCACACTATCAGCAATCTCTCTAAATTTCTGCCAATCAATGATTCGACTATAGGCAGATGCACCAGCTACGATAATTTGCGGTTTTACTTCTTCTGCAATTGTTTGAATATGATCGTAATCAAGTTGCTCAGTCTCTGGATTAACTCCATAAGTGAACGACTGATAAATCTTACCAGAAAAGTTGACCTTAGCACCATGTGACAAGTGTCCACCGGCATTTAGGTCCATTCCAAGGATCTTATCTCCTGGCTTTAAGAAAGCAGCATATGCAGCTTGATTAGCTTGAGAACCAGAATGAGGTTGCACGTTTACATACTCAGCACCAAATAACTTTTTTGCTCGTTCAATGGCCAGCGTCTCCACTTTATCAACATACTCACAGCCACCGTAATAACGATGACCAGGATAGCCTTCCGCATATTTATTGGTTAAAACGGAGCCCTGGGCGGCTCGGACACCCTTTGAGGCAATGTTCTCGGATGCAATCAACTCAATTGTGTCCTCTTGACGCTTTTTTTCACCGTAAATGGCGTCCCAAAGTTCAGGATCCATCTTTTTATACTCTTTGTCTGACATGATATCTACCTCATTTCACTATTTGAATTAAGTATACTATTCAAAGTGCTTTTGTCCTGCGGATTTGTTTAAGCGGTTCATGTAAGCTTCCCCTAATTCAGTTGGGGTAAATCCCTGTGTCAAGATATTATCAACACCATCTTCTGAATCAAATTGACGAAGTCCGGCAAATAGTAAATGACTGGCCGTATTAATATCACTTCCAAGACTGTAAGTTTCTGCATTGTTTGGCCAGTCAACTGCATCAATTACATCGTCAGTTGCCATAACTCCCACAGTCCCATCTTGTTTTTTAATCCAATCAGCCGCTCGCTTCCAGTCATCTTTATGGTCAACAATTTGAACCTGAGCATCTGGGGCATAATGACGATACTTCATTCCAGGAGCTTTTGGAACCTGATCCGCACTAACATGGTGAACGGCATCGTCAACTGGGCCTACGACCTTTTCAATCTGGTCAACGGTAACTGCACCAGGCCGCAAGATTGCTGGCTTCCCCGTTGACATATCAATAACCGTCGATTCAACCCCAAAGTCAGTGGCACCGTCGTCCAAAATTCCAGCAATTTTACCATTTAAATCATGATAAACGTGCTTTGCAAGGGTCGGACTAGGTTTGCCAGACGTATTTGCTGATGGACCTACTAACGGAACACCAGCGCTCCTAATCAAATTTAGCGTTGACTGCTTATTGGGATTTCGAAAAGCAGCGGTATCAAGTCCACCAGTAACTTCTTTAGCAAGTGCACCCTTTTTTAACTTTAAGATGATTGTCAATGGACCAGGCCAAAACGTTTTCATTAATTTTTTTACTTCTTCGTCTAACGGTTGAGCATACTTCTCAACCGTCTCAACATCAGCAACGTGAACGATTAATGGGTTATCACTTGGACGTCCCTTAGCTTTATAAACCTTTTTAACCGCTGAGACATTAGTAGCATCGGCCCCTAGTCCGTAAACTGTTTCGGTGGGAAAAGAAACGAGGCTCCCCTTCTTAAGTTCTTCTGCGGCCGCATCAATCTGATCCGGCGTAAATATCTTTGTATCCATTTTAAAAATTCTCCTTTATTTCATTTTAATCATTCGATCACGCATTGCCATGTCCTTTTTAAGACGAACCGACCGTTTTTTATTATCCTTCATTAAAGTCTTTTGAACTGGATCTCCCTGTCTAAAGCCAATTTCTAAATAAAGAGAGCCATCCCTCTCTAAATGAGCATCAACGTCACGCGAAATTCTCTGATAGATTGAAAGCCCATTATTATCAGCAAACAAAGCCTGACGTGGCTCATATTTTAAGACACTTTCATCCATATATTTAATCTCATTTTGAGCCACATATGGTGGATTAGAGACAATCAGGTCAAATTTTTGTTCACTAAAAGCGCCAAATAGGTCACTCTGAACAAAATTAATTTCGGTGTGATTTGACGTTGCATTTTTTTGAGCAATTTTTAATGCATTAAGTGAAATATCAGAACCAGTTACTTTCCAACTTGGGCGTTGCTTTTTTAATGAAACCGCAATGGCACCACTACCAGTTCCAACATCCAATACGTTAATAGGATGATCATCATAATCATTTAAGATCCACTCCACTAATTCTTCCGTTTCAGGCCTTGGAATCAAAACACTGGGATTAACTTGAAACGTGTATCCATAAAAATTAGCAGTTCCAATTACATATTGCAGTGGCTCATGATTTAGAACCCGTTCTATCATTTCAATAAACTTAGCTTCCTGATCATCAGACAAATTAAACCGATAATTCATCAGCAAATCCGTCAAATTCCATCCCATCAAAGACCTCATCACCTGGCGTCCTTGATCAGGATCCAAATTTTCTTGCTCCAGACGCAAAGAAGCCCATTTAAGGGCTTCAAAAACAGTTGCATTATTTCTAAGCTTCTGAGTCATTCAATTTCTCCAACTTTTTAGCTTGATCAGAAACAATTAATGCATCAATGATGTCATCTAAGTCACCATCCATGATTTTGTCTAACTTGTTCAAGGTTAATCCAATTCGATGGTCAGTAACTCGATTTTGAGGATAGTTATAAGTCCGGATTCGTTCAGAACGATCACCCGTTCCAATGGCATCTTTCCGTTTCTCATCGTACTCATTCTGTTCTTTTTGTTTGTAGTAGTCATAGACACGCGCTTTCAAAACTCGCATTGCCTTAGCACGGTTCTGTTGTTGAGAACGCTCATCTTGCATGGCAACCACGATCCCAGTTGGGAGGTGGGTCATTCGGACGGCTGATGAGGTTTTATTAATGTGTTGACCACCCGCACCAGAGGAACGATAGACATCCGTTCGAATATCGCCTGGATCAATATCAATGTCCACATCTTCCTCCTCAGGCATTACACCAACGGTAGCTGTAGAAGTGTGAACTCGTCCAGCCGACTCCGTTGATGGAATTCGTTGTACTCGGTGAGCACCATTTTCGTACTTTAACTTGGAATAAACTTTATCACCAGTGATCATTAGAACAATCTCTTTAAAACCACCAACTTCGGTATCAGTTTCATCGATCACTTCAATCTTCCATCCCTGACGTTCAGCATATTTGGTGTACATGTTATATAAGTCAGCCGCAAATAAACTGGCCTCATCTCCACCAGCTGCTCCACGAATTTCCATGATAATATTTTTCTCGTCATTAGGATCCTTTGGAATCAACAACAACTTCATTTGATCTTCAAGTTGCGTTTTCTGATCCTTTAAGTCACTAATCTCGGATTTAACCATGTCTTCCATTTCGCTATCAAGTTTTTCTCTTAACATGGTCTCATCATCATCTAATTGTTTACTAATCTTTTTATACTTATTGTAAGTTTCAACCGTTTCTCTGAGACTGCCCTCTTCTTTTGAGAGTTTCATGAACTTCTGCGTGTCAGCAATCACTTCTGGATCACTGATCAGTTCGTTTAATTCATCGTATCTGTCAGAAACGGACTGTAATTTATCAAAAATTTTATCCATATCGGCTTCAGCCATTCTTATTACTCCTTATTCTTTTGTGCTTCAATCGGAGGATTGAAATAATGATAACGACAAACAGGATAATATGACTCATTACCACCCATAAAGATCTGCTCGCCCTCGTAAACGGGCTTTCCATCATGGACTCTTAAGTTCATAATTGCTTTCTTTTCACAAAACCAACAAATCGTTTTCATTTCTTCAATCTTATCCGCATACAATAGTAAATACTTCGATCCCTCAAACAATTTATTTTGAAAATCATTTTTAAGTCCAAATGCCATGACCGGAATATGTAATTGATCAACCACTTCGGTTAATTCGAAGATGTGATGCTTATTTAAAAACTGGGCTTCATCAACTAACACACAACTAATGGGTTCATCGCGCTTTTCAATTTCATCTTTTACCATTTTAAATACGTTTAAATCGGAATTAATTGAAAGGGCCTTACGAGTCAACCCAATCCGAGAAGCGATGGTCCCCTTCTTTTCCCTGGTATCAACGCCACTTGTCATCAAAATAACTGATTTACCCTGTTCCTCATAGTTATGAGCGACTTTGATAATTTCGATTGATTTTCCGCTGTTCATTGCTCCGTAACGAAAGAATAGTTGTGCCAAGTTATCACCTTTTCTCTATTTTCACTAACTTTTTCATTATATCGAATTTACCACTTTTTCGCATCCAAATTCAAAATTTGTTCTACCATTTGAATAATTGCTTTTTCTTAAATTAGTCACTATTCTTACTTATAAGAGTGATTTTATGATAGAATTATTTTTAATTGTGTAAAACTAATCATTTCTAAGGGAGAACTCATTATGTCATTTCAGAGTAGAATTGCCACCATGGCTGGTAAGTCATCTTACTGGTTCCTGCATAATTTTTTGCACCGTGGTAGCTCATTACCAGGAAAAATAACCACTGCAATTGATCCCAATATTTTAAAGACGCTGGGTAAAAATTATGATGTGATTATTGTGTCAGGAACGAACGGTAAAACTTTGACTACCGCACTGATCGTTCAAGTCCTAAAGGAAGAATATGATCAAATTCTGACTAATCCAACTGGATCTAACATGACTCAGGGAATTGTCTCAACCTTTTTACAAGCAAAGCATCCCAAATATGGTGAAAATCCAATTGCAGTCTTAGAAGTTGACGAAGCCAACGTAAAACCGGTTGTTAAGGCCATCAAACCAAAGATGTTTGTTTTGACTAATATCTTCCGTGACCAACTGGATCGTTATGGTGAGATTTACACTACCTACCAAAAAATCTTAAATGGGATCTTACTAGTTCCAGATGCCTTAGTGGTTGCAAACGGTGATTCCGCCATTTTTAACTCTAAAAAAATGCCAAATCAACAAGTGTTCTATGGCTTTCAAGATCAACCAGCTGATAAAGACATCAAGGCAGCTCCCAACACGGATGGGGTCCTTTGTCCCGTTTGTTCGCACATTATGCACTACCATTACATCACTTACGGAAATTTAGGTGACTACTTCTGTCCTAACTGTGGTTTCCATCGTCCAGAACTAGATTACAAAGTCACTAAAGTGGTGGACGAAACCCCCACTAGTTCAACCTTTGACATTGATGGAAACCAGTATTCAATTGATGTTGGTGGAACATACAATATTTACAATGCTCTCGCAGCTTATGCGGCGGGTCGACAAATGGGAGTTCGTCCTGATCAAATTAAACACGCTTTTGAAACCAACAAGCGGCTCTTTGGAAGACAAGAAGAAATCAAAGTTGGTGACAAGGAAGTAACCATTGTGTTAGTTAAAAATCCAGTTGGACTTAACCAAGTCATTGATATGATTTCTCATGAAAAAGAACCATTTTCATTTGTCTTTCTTGAAAATGCTAACTATGCTGACGGAATTGACACGAGTTGGATCTGGGATGGCGACTTTGAACGTCTGCCAAAGATGAACATTAAAAAATTCATTTCCGGTGGTGAACGATACAAAGACATTACCTTCCGCCTTAAGGTTGCTGGGGTTCACGATGACAATCACATCATTGAACCAAACATTGAAAAAATCTTGGAACAAATTAAGCAGCTTCCCACTAAAAAGGTTTACGTTCTGGCCACTTACACGGCTATGCTTCAATTCAGACACTTACTAGCACAAAAGGGATTCATTAAAGGAGGAATGGACTAATGACAAAAACCATTCGAGTGGCTCACTTATATGGTGACTTAATGAATACTTACGGTGATATCGGTAACATTTTGTCGTTACGATATTACGCTAAACAGATTGGCGTTGAGGTCACCTCAAACGTTGTTAGTTTAGAAGAAGGGTTCAACGCAGACGATTATGATTTCATGGTTTTCGGTGGTGGACAAGACTTTGAACAAACCATTGTTTCAAAAGACATTCAAACCAAAAAGGATGAAATTAAACGTTTCATTGAACAAGGTAAACCAGTCATCGCAATTTGTGGTGGCTTCCAGTTACTTGGAAACTACTACGTTGCAGCTAATGGCGAAAAGCTTCCTGGCATTGGTGCCCTTGATCACTACACGGATGCAATGAAGGACAATCGTTTCATTGGAAACATTGAAATTCAAAACGAACAAACCAAGGAAAGATACCATGGCTTTGAGAACCACGCCGGGGTCACATACCTGGGTCCAAGCGAGCGAGCACTTGGTAAGGTCATTAAGGGACATGGAAATAACGGGAAAGATGGGACCGAGGGTGCCATCTATAAAAACACCGTTTGTACCTATTTTCATGGACCCATCCTAGCTCGAAACGGAAACCTAGCAAAGCGAATGATGTTTCATGCCCTTGAAAAGAAATATCATGATACAGATTTTTCAGAAGATAAGAAAAAAGTAAAAGTTGAATCATTCTAAAATTAAAGCACTACCGATTAAATTGGTAGTGCTTCTTTTTTACATAAAATGAATAAACGGTCGACCACCTGCTAGAAGCAATCCAAGAATTGCCACCACTATAATTGCAATCACGGTCATCCACAAAAACCATCCTGAAAGTTTCTGTTGTGATTTAAAGGCAAACGCCATCTCAATCAGAACAATCAATAGTAACGCGCAAACCACCTTGATAATCGTCAAGATTGGATCACGTCCCCATGCAAATGGGATCAGAAAAATTCCCGAAATAATTAAAATCACATAACAGAGTCTGGCAATCATCGTCATGGCTTTAAAATGCCAGTTCGAAAAAAGAGCGATACAAACCACAATAAAAAGAACCAACCACGTTAATAAATGAATCCAAATTAGCATAATAACACTTCCCCATTTAGATTAACTCCATTATACACAATCCATAAGGACTTTTAGTCATAATTCGTTAACACCCTTCTCTGGTTATGGCATAATTACTGAAAAGAAGGAGTGGTGGATGACATGAAAAATAATCAGTTCGCACAAGTACTAGTTGACCTTAACACCGCTAAGCAAGAGTTAGCCCAAGTTGGCTTTAATCCAACCGAAATCGAAAATTCTAAAACCGTTTCAGAAGCATTTTTGAAATTACTTAGTAAAACGCTTATTAACGTAAACAATAAAAGTGGTCAAATGGAGCAATTGAATAATCAACTAGCGACTCCAGATAAACGACTTGGCGATTATTTGCAAAATAATGGTGAAGTCAACCAACGGGTTTTCTACCTAGTGGCCCTCCAACTGCTTGAATTTCAAGCAGACGTCGACTTTCAGGTTGATGAACCACTAAAAGCGATGAAAGAAATTCATTTGAAGTACTTTAATAAACCTGGTCAGTGGGACATAGACGACTTACTTCAAGCTTGGTACCTTCTACTAACCACCCATAACAAGACTGGTCAAACCTACCTTGATCACTTAGCAAACCAGGGATTCTTTAAGGGATTTCCAAAAGATAAGCCCCTCTTCTTTAATGGCAAAGCGCAGGCTATTTTTGAACCAGAAGACCTCATTTATGAGACAGTCTACGTTGAAACCGACACTGATTCTGATAAGGACGGAAAAGCTGATCTAATCAAAGCTGAGATCACCCGTCCCAAAACTAGTTTCAAGCTAGGAACTCTTTATACGGCTAGTCCGTACGACCAAGGGACAAACGATGCGTTTGGAGACCAAATCACTCATGATGTAAACAAACCAATTATTCGAAAAGAACCAGATGATACCATTTATTCTGACATTATGTATGAAGAACAACCCCAAAAGTTTAGTACTAGAACACCAAAGGGTTTTTCTGATGAAGCCATTGAGAGACACGTTGCAAAGCCCGGTTATACTTTAAATGACTACTTCTTAATGCGGGGATATGCAGTGGTTTATTCAGCTGGTATTGGAACCAAAGATTCTGACGGAATTCAGACGTGCGGTTCCCCCGAACAAACCGATTCAACAGTTGCGGTAATTGAATGGCTTAATCATAAACGGCGAGCATTCACCAACCGAACGGACAACATCGAGATCAAAGCTGACTGGTCCAATGGTAACGTAGCAATGACCGGACGATCATACCTAGGAACCCTTGCCAATGCTGCAGCAACCACTGGAGTGAACGGCCTTAAAACCATTATTTCAGAAGCCGCCATCTCTTCTTGGTACGATTATTATCGTGAAAATGGCCTTGTAATGGCTCCCGGCGGATTTCAGGGAGAAGACGCTGACGTTTTAGCGGCTGAGACATTCAGTAGAAGTCTCAATCCTGGTGATAATTTCCAGATCCGGCCCTTCTTTGATCGCTACTTATCAATTATGCAAAAACAGATGGACCGTACTACCGGAAATTACAACGAATTTTGGGACAAAAGAAACTATCGAAACAATGTTAAAAACATTAAAGCCGATGTCTTGCTTGTGCAGGGCTTAAACGACTGGAATGTTAAACCAGTCAACGCAGCTAAACTATGGCAAGGAATCAGGTCTCTTCCAATCAATCAAAAGATTATCCTTCACCAAGGTCAACACATTTACATCAACGCCTTTCGTTCGTTTGATTTCAACGATATCGTCAACATGTGGATTTCACATGAGTTATATGGGATTGAGAATAACGTAATGAACCAAATCCCAAATATGATTGTGCAAGACAACGTCAAGCCGGAAACGTGGAACAAAAAGAATAACTGGCTTGATAATCATAGTAAAAAATACTACTTAAATGATGAAAAACTAAGCAAAACTTCAAACAAAGGCCAACTTAAATACCAAGACCAGTTGGATTTGTCGCGATTTAAGGCATACTGTTCTCATCCAACACGGTGGGAAAAAGACTTACTTGATTCAAACAGTTCATTAAAAGGACACCGTTTGATCTTTAAGACAATATCTTTTAGTGAAGATCAAATCATTTCGGGATTTAGTACCCTTCATCTACGCATCGCCACGTCTAAGAACGTCGGACTCTTGTCAGCCCAATTGGTCGATTATGGGGACGCTAAAAGATTGAATGTTACCCCTACCATTCTTGAGCCCAAAGGAATTCTACTAGGACACAAATGGTACACGGATGATCTACGGGAATTCACTTTAAATAAGCATTCAACACCAAATAAAATGATTTCGTTTGGACATATGAACCTTCAGAATCGCCATTCTGCTTATCAAAACGATCAATTGGTCCCAAACCGATTTTATGATATTGACTTAACTTTACAACCAACCTTCTACCACCTTCCAGCTGGCAGAAAACTTGGACTAGTACTATACGGAACTGACTTTCAGATGACTCAGCGCGGGAATCAAGAGATTGAGTACACGATTGATTTGGAAAACAGTTATCTTAAAGTTCCTTATAAATAAGAAAAACACGTTTGTCTTAAATTAAAGCAAACGTGTTTTTAATCTAATTAAATAATTCATCAAGATAGGTGTTAATTAAGTCATTTCGATCTTCCATGAAATGATCACTTAAGTGAGGGTGAACCCGATTAGACAAAAAGACAAAGCCACTCTTTTGGTCCCGATTGAGTACGATTACCACCCCTGTGTAACCGGACTGCCAAATGTACGGATGACCTTCGTAATCAGCTAAAGCCCATCCAAATGACCGGGTGCCATCTTCCATCGGCGTCTGATCGGTATACAATTCATCAAACGTCTCATTATTAAAGATGCTACTACGACTATTAACCTGAAGCATCCACTGGGCAAAACGAGACAAGTCATTTAAAGTACTAAACATCCCAGCTGAACCACAATCATCGCCCAAGATTTGCGCCTTCGGGTCATGAACTTCACCCTGCAAATTAGTACGGGTTTCTTCATTGTATGTAGTGGGAACAGAACGTTGCACTTCTGGGTGAAAAGTCGTGTCATTTAAACCAAGTGGTTTTAGGACCATTTGCGTAATCAGTGGTTGAATAGGAATTCCCATTACCAACCCAGCAATCCATCCTAAGAAAATATAGTTCACGTCTTCGTATTTCATTTGCTTGTTAAAATTACCGCCCACATGAAGACCTAAAAGAGCCTCACGAAGCTGATTGATGTTCATCTGATTTCGATTGGAAATGTACCCTTCAATCCCGGACGTATGAGTCAACAAATGACGAATTGTAACCTCCGGATACTTCCATTCTGGTAAATAGTCAGAAACAGAATCATCCAAGTGAATCCGTCCATCTTGAAGTAACCGCATGATAACCGGGAGGGTCCCGACTACTTTGGTCAAAGAAGCAATGTCGTAAACGTCGTTTGGTCCCACGGCTTCTTTCGTTGGCTCCACTTGCTTTAATCCCATTTCATCACTTTCAACGTTCATCCCAGTGATAAACGAAAATGCCGCTCCTGGAATACTCTGACTTTCAATCATTTTTTTTATTTTAGCTTTTGTCTTTGAAAAATTCATTTTTATTCTCCTAATAACTTTAATTATACCAATTTCTCTAAAAATTAAGAGAGCAAATTACTTCCAAATTAAATTTACTTAGGCTCATTAACTTTCCATGTCTGATCAACGTCAAATTTATCAATTTCAGTGCAGTTAGGATCAAGAGTAGCACGGGTCATCGTCGGACAACTTGATGTTTGTAAATACAAGGTCCTGTTTTTAACGTCATAACCAACCCAATACTGAGTAAAATCGCACTGTTGCGGCAAATCAGGATTTCGACTGATACCCTTTGGAACGATGAATGGCTTAAAGCAATTGTATAAAGTGCTTATTCCTTCAGCATCTGAAAATTCATCAATGTTTTTAGAGATAAAAGTTGCTCGAATAAACCGCGATGGTGAAGAATAATCTCCTGGAAGCCCAAACATTCCATATCCAGTACCACCTTCGATTGGATTAACCGGTAATTTTTCACCAATCTTAGTCGGCTTCTGATTATAAGCGTTTAACGAAACGTAATTTCTGAGGTTAGTAGTATGAAATGAATATTGTGGACTATTGGTCATCACTCCAATACTATCGTATATTTTAAATCCGCCATTGTCCGTCGCTTCAAGCACAATGGAATTCCCGTTTTCATCAGAAAAGGTGTAATGAAGATGAAGCTTGCCAGCTTTTCCATGAAAAACATAAGCTTTATCAATCAATCCAGTGGTCTTAGCAAACTGTTTGATGTCATCAAGCGTTGCACATTGAGTTAAAACATATGTCCCAAATTCCTCACCAAAAACTGGTATTAGATTACGAGTTTTTAAATCTGCTTCACTTCCATGAGTGGTTTCCAGAAGAACCTGAAGATCTCCAGTGATTCCCTTTTCGTTGATACCATCAAACAGAAGACTTCCTTCGTCAGGGCCAATCCCCATAACTGCATACTTGCTATGCCAGTTTTTTAATTCTGACTGAATTATCTGATTTGCGGGAATATTTACGATTTTAGTTGAGACAGCCGCTTTTTCGTTATGAGAATCAAAAAGTGGAACCATAAAGTCCATCGTACGTCCCCAAAATGGATGACCATCCGTAGATTTAATAATAATTGAAGTACACATATCCAAATCCTCCTCAGATTTATTTATAAAAAAATGCCTCCAAACATAACTATGTTTGAAGGCATTATCATATTTGAATTACCCGTATGAGACTTGAACTCATAGCTCCGCCTTGAGAGGGCGACGTCTTAAACCAGTTTGACCAACGGGCAATAAACTGAACAATTACATAGTTTACCCAATTTAAACCGGTCTGTCAACAAAGTAATGCAAAATTTTCTGTTGACAACTGTCCATAAAGAATTGTAGTATATTAGTTGTTCAAATATTGAGTATTCGCCAAATTGGTAAGGCAGCGGACTCTGAATCCGCAATTTACTGGTTCGAGCCCAGTATACTCAACTAATAAAGTGCTATTAAATCCACAATATGTGGATTTAATAGCACTTTTGTTTAATAATCGATTAGTTAATTATATTTCACAAATTATATAGATATATTGGAGAACTTCCAAATGAAAAAACAAGAATCCTGGCTTAGTAAACATCTTTTAGACATTTTTACTCTAGTAATTGCTGTCATATCCCTTATGCTGACTATATGGTTTTACATCAATTCAAATACAAACAACGAACATGCTAATGCTCTTTCTAAACATTCTAATTTAATCGCTAAAGATTCAAAATCTACTGCTATACAAGCTTTAAATTTTCAAGAACTGCAAGCAAAACAATCAACAGCATCAAACATTGGCATATGGGATCAAAATCGAAAGTACAACAATAACAACAGTAATGGAATCATCATTAAAAACGATTCTGGAATGCCGATTTATGACGTATCAATCTTTATCAAAGAAACCAGTAATTCAAATGAAACAAATAATATAAATAATCTAAAAATTAATAATAAATACTATAAATACGCGGAAATAATTCCACCTACTACATATACCACAACTTTAAAACGTAATAATAAAAACGAAAAATCGGGTCAACATGACACCGTTGGTGCTTTCTTTAAATCACGTGGAAACTCTTGGTATATAGATCCAAATGGCGGGTATCACCTTGTAACACAAAAAGAAATCAACAGCGTTTTCGGGAGATCTCATATTACAACCAATTCAACCAATAGAGCATCAACGTATACACTAGCAAATGAAAATTTAACTTTACCTTATTAATTAATAAACCCTCAACACTTAGTGTTGAGGGTTTATTTTTTCAGTCGCACCTAAATACTTTAATTCCTGATTTCTTGAACCTTACCCAAAACCATTCTAGCAATTGGTCCAACGATCAGAAGTTGTAATGGCAGAGCCAAAATCAAGTTTCTAATCCATGTCATCTCAAACGTTGCTAGATTAAGACTAGAAAATCCGCCTTCAACTACAATTCCGAAAATTGACATGCAAGTTACCATTCCTAAAACCATCAAAATTGAAATTCCTAAAGAAATCAAAAGTGGCTTCTCTTCCATTTTTTCAGTAAAAATAAATTTGAAAAAGATTCCTTTTGCAAGTGGTCCCACAAAAAGTAAGTCACAAACAGCCGCAATAACTAACGCAAATGGATAACCCATTAACACACTTTTAACAAAAGTGGAATCAACCCCACTCCCGAGTGCAATGTTATAGGCTTCCATCACGATCACCATCATACCTGCCATTAATCCAGTAAACAATAATTCTTCCTTAAAATCCTTTGGCATACTTAACCTCCTAATTTTTCAGCAATGATTAATCTACCACAAAGAATTTTTTCATGTAAGTTTTTATTACAATAAAAACTTAATTAATAAAAAATAAAGACCAGGCATTACAATGCTCGATCTTTATAATTAATCACTTTTTCTGATAGAAGTAATACAAAATTCCACACACAATCAAAACCGCATAAGTAATACTAAGAGGTAAGACCTTAATGACAATCACTACCGTCGCAATCGAAATTGCGATTGCAATCCAGAAAATTACCTTACCAATGTCAGCTTCAGTGAAATGATGAGGTTCATGATTTTGATTTTGTTGCTGGTAATTAGAATAATTATAATTAGTGTTTTGCTGATAAGAATCATTGTTAGCGTTAGACTCATTAGAATGTGATTCATAACTAGACTGACTTGATCCTGCATATGATCCAGAACTATAATTATTTTCTTTAATAATTTCATACGCACTGGTAATTTCTTTGAACTTGGAGGCAGCATCAGGAGAATGATTAACATCAGGATGATACTTCTTAGCCAATTTGCGATAAGCTCGATCAACTTCTTGTTTGTCTGCTGTTGTGGGTAATCCTAATATTGCATAATAATAGTCTAAGTTTCCATATGCCATCATAATCCCCCTCTTAAATGTATTACACTAATTCTACCAAACCTTGAACAATTCGGTTAATCAATGCTTAATAAAACATCTTTGGGGTTAGGGTCATTACTTTGCATATTTTTGAATTGATTGAGCCAAAATTTCTGTGGCACCAGTTCCCGCTTTATTATCGTAATATTTTTGAAACCGGCCATCATTTAAATAAATTTTAGACAGTCCTTGATGAGCTTCTATAGAATAATTTGGCCATGTATATTGCAAACACTTTTTGTGTAATTTGTAAATTTTTCTTCCATTATAATCAGTATTTTTATTCCTTAATGATTGTTTTAATAAACCAATCATTCGATTTTCCATTTCTTGTATATTTTGAAAATCAACGGCAAATAAGTTTAAATGCTTTTGATTAATCGGGTAAGGTGCCGGCCCTGTTCAGATAAAATCTTTCTTGAATCAGTACTGCATTGTGAAAACTAAAGGCTGGATCACTCATAATTTTTTTAATTTCTTTTAAGTCAAAACCAAAACTTTTGTAAAATAAAATCACCTGTAATTTCAAAATATCGTTAGAATTATAATTTCGATAACCAGAATCAATATCTCTTCTGAGAACCAATAAATATATTCAATCATAGTATTGAAGGGAACGAGCTATAACGCCCGCCATATCGGCTCATTCTTTTATTTTAAGCATGCATGATACCTCTCTATAAATCATTGTTAACCGTTACGTAACGTCGTGGTCAAGCCGTTTAGTCACATTTTATAAGTAGCACAGTTATATTACACCAATGTTACTGAAACATTACTAGTTTAACAAACCATTTCCTGAATGTTTCGCACTATATCATTATAGTTACGCTTGAGTTTAACTCTTTTTTTCACATAGTTTTGATGTTATTGTTTATATATTCCAAAGGAGGAAATTAAATATATGAATAATGATAAATTACACTATAAAATGTACAAAGCTGGTAAGAGATGGATGTTTGCTGCCCTTGCAACTACGATGGTTGCCGGTGGCCTTCTAACTACCAGTAGCGTTGTTAACGCTGACGCCTTAGGAAATAACGCACAAGCTACTCAAAGTGCCAAGAAAGATAACGGCACTATTAAAAATGACTCATCTAAGAGCGCAGCCAAAGTTAACACTAACGTTGATAATCAAACAAACGATGCTAATGCTACTAAAGATGCCACTACTCAAACTAATGTTGCTTCAAACAATGATGTAAACAACACTACTAATGATGCAACAAAAGCTACAACTACTAACGATCAATCAGCAACTACTGATAATAATCAAGTAGCTGAAAACAACCAAAACAATCAAAATGATGCTAACAATGATGCCGTTAAAAACGATAACCAAACATCAACTGTTACACCAAACAAGATTGAAAACAAGGTTGCAGAAGCTGTTACTCCTGCACAATCAGCTAAAACTGATGTTAACGTTAATAATTTAGACAACGCTGTTTCTGCTAAAGCAGATAACAAGCAAAACAACAACGCTGACCAAAAGACTACTAACAACGATTCAGTTAAAGCCGAAGCTACTACACAAGCACAATCAGTAAATACTGAAAAAGCTGAAAATAATGTAACCCCAGCTACTAAATCTAAAACTACTCAACAAACACCTGCTAAGCAAGCACCAGTTTCAAACGATGATGCAAAACAAGCTGATGCTAAAACTACTACTCCCGCACAATCAGCTAAGACTGAAACTGTTAAGACTAACACTCAAACCAACAATGTTACCCCAGCCGCTCATTCTTACTCAAACGTTCAATTGAGTGCCGCTCGTGCAGCCGCAACTAACTTTAGAGTTCAAAATGTCAGCTTTAGAGCTCAAAACACTAATGCCGATCAAGTAGTTAACATTGGTAGACAATATGTTGGAACTCCGTACGTTTGGGGTGGCAGTACACCAGCTGGATTTGATTGCTCTGGATTCGTTCAATACGTATTTGGCAAGGCTGGATACAGTCTTCCAAGAACTACTTACAGTCAATACCCTGCTACACAACACATTTCACGTAGTCAAGCTCAAAAGGGTGACTTAGTATTCTTCTCTCAAGGTGGCGATCTTTACCACGTTGGAATCTACTTAGGTAACGGTTTAATGCTTGATGCTCAAAACCGTGGTGTTATTTACAACGATTCACTTAGTTATTTCCCTGGTGCCGTATTATTCGGACGTGTTAACGGATTTAACGGTGGAAGCGCAAGCACTTACACACCAAGCCAAAACACTAACAACAATTCATATACTCCAAGAGTTAACTACGTTCAACAAAACGTAAGCACTCCAGCTGCAAGACCTGCTAATAACAGAGCATACACTTACAACTTGAGAGCTAATGTCCCTACTACTCAATTGAACACTGTTAATAAATCAGCTAGTGTTACACCAACTCCAACTGCTTCAAATGGCAAACAACAAACTACTAGTGTTGTATCACAAAATAACACTAAGACGGTTAACTTGAATGTTCAACAAACAAAGGCATCATCAAATACTAGTGCCAACACTAACGAGACTGTTAAAACTTCAAAGACGACTCCTAACGTTCAACAAAATGTTCAACAAACTCCAGCAGCACCTAAAGAACAAGTAAGTAACTTGTCAAATGACACTACTGCTAAGAAGAACACAGTTGATTTGAACGCTTCAAAGAAGTCAACTGACCAAAAGGCAGCACTTAACAAGAAGACTTCCGCTAAGGTTGTTTCAAACAAAGAAGTTTCTGACAAGAATGCTTCAAACAAAGAAACTGCTGCTAAGGTAAACAATGATGATAAGACAACTTCACACATTGCTACTAAGGATAACGGTCAAGCTTCTGCAGTTAAAAACAATGACCAAAAGAATGGTCACATCTTGCCACAAACTGGTCAAGCAAGTACACTACTTATGAGTGCCATTGGTTCTATCATGGTTGCTCTTGCCGCAGTACTTGGTTTCAGACGTAAAGATACTGACAAATAATATCTAAACTAATAAATGGTCTTCCGATTAATCGGAAGACCATTTTTATTTATAAAATTAGATTGCTATTGAAACATCATTAGTGCTATTCTTTTTATATTGGAGGTATGACAATATGGACGCACACTCAAAAGAAAAAGAACTTAAAAAATTAATCAAGGATCAAGAAAAGTTCCAAAAAGAAAACTCAGATAAATTCAACGCTGATTTATTATCTAATTACAACGAACGAATGGACGTTGTGAAAGAGTTGATTGAAAATGAAAATCAGACCAATAACTTACGTGATACTAAGGTTGCTAAGCCGACTCGAGATGATAAACGTGGAATGGACAAAAACCGTCACGTTGATGATCAAATGAATGATCTTGAAAGAGCCCAACAACGTTTGATTAAAAAACTTCGTACTCTTGAGGGAAAATGGGAATAACCCTCTTATTACAATCAAATCATTGACCATATAAAAAGAACGGATTCAGTTGAATCCGTTCTTTTTGTCTATTTAGTTATTGTTTTCCTTTTTTAATTCTGCATCCAGTTTCTTGGTTAATTCTTCGTAACCAGGTTTACCTAATAGTGCGTACATATTATTCTTGTATGCTTCAACGCCTGGTTGATTGAATGGATTAATGCCATTTAGATAACCAGAAATAGCAACCGCAACTTCAAAGAAGTAAATCAAGTAACCTAGTGAATATTCTGATTGATCAGGAATATGAACGGTCATAACTGGAACCCCACCATCGGTATGAGCTAAAACAACCCCTTCATAGGCTTTGGTATTAACTTCGTTAACCGTGTCATCTTGAAGGTATTTAAGACCATCAAGGTTTGACTCTTCCTTTGGAATCGCAATATCGTCATCAGGCTTATCTAATTTAACAACCGTTTCAATCAGATCACGGAGTCCCTCTTGAATGTATTGACCTAATGAATGAAGATCAGTTGTAAAGTTAGCTGATGATGGATAAATTCCCTTTTGGTCTTTTCCTTCTGACTCACCCATTAACTGCTTCCACCACTCTGAGAACATTCTCATGTTTGGTTCGTAGTTTTCGAGTAATTCAGTGGTGTAACCTTTTCTGTAAAGGATATTTCTCAACGCAGCGTAACGATAGGCATCGTTTTTATTAACATCTGGATTGGTGTATTCCTTAGAAGAATCAAGTGCACCCTTCATTAATTGACTAATGTCAGCACCAGTTGCAGCAATTGGTAATAAACCAACTGGGGTAAGAACTGAGTATCGTCCACCAACACCATCTGGAATTACGAAGGTTTCGTAGCCGTTAGCGTCGGCTTCTTGTTTCAAAGCACCACGATGAGCATCAGTAGTAGCATAGATTCGTTTGTTAGCTTCATCTTCACCATACTTTTTAACTAACTTTTCCTTGAAAATTCGGAAAGCAATTGCTGGCTCAGTGGTTGTTCCAGACTTAGAAATGATGTTAATTGAAAAGTCATCGTCACCAATGTAGTTCAACAAATCATGAATGTATGGAGCACTAAGTGAATTACCTGCAAAGACAACCTTTACACCACGACGCTTTTCGTCAGGTTCAGAGTTGTAAAACGTACCATTTAGAAAATCAACGGCCATCTTGGCACCTAAATATGAACCACCAATTCCAATTACAACTAAAACCTTTGAATCAGACTTGATTTTGTCAGCCGCTTTTTGAATTCTTGCGAACTCATCTTTGTCATAATTTTCTGGAAGATCTAACCAATCACGGAAATCATTTCCAGCACCAGTGCCATCCCTTAACTCTTTATCCGCTGCAGTCACCATCGCTTGAATCTCAGGCAACTCATCCGGATGTACAAACTTGCTTAACTTAGAATCATCAAATTTCAAATAAGCCATTACACTATCCCCACTTTCTATAATATCGCTTACATTATACAACAAAAATTAATTACATAATGATGTTTTTGCTCTGTTAATTTTATTATATTAGTTCTTATTTAATCCGCACATTGATTCCTTTAAACGATCCCTCACGTTCATAATCAGGGTCAATCGGAAAATCATTTGGATTAGAGTAAGTCTTGCCAAAATTAACGTTAACACCGTTTGCGGCAAATGCATCCGAGATTTCAGACCGAAACTTTTTCGAATTCATTTTATTGGTATCTGTGGTAAAGAAGACGGACGCATCCTTACTAGCAACTTGACTTACCGCACTAACGAGAGCTTGTAAATCACGCTTAATCTCAAACCGATTCTTTTTATCTCTAACAAAGACAGGCACGTTAACGGTGATTAAGTCAAACTTCAAATCATGCTTTTGCGCATAGTCTAAATACCCAAAGACACTCATTTTTCTGACCTCTTGGGCACCGATCACGTATCCATTAGCATCAATTTCATTAATCAATTGAGATTTAGCACGATTACTATCGTCAACATTAACGGTCTTAACGCTACCACCACCAATCATGGCACTAGCAACTCCGGTTCCCTCATAAAATAAATTTAGACCAACTTTATCTTGTGATTGATCAAAAACGTCCTGTCTTACATCGCGATAAATAATGTCTAATCCTGTCGTTTTGGCGTTCTGTAAACTAATTGGATACGTTACTTCACCCTCCAAGACATTGGCCGAGCCTACTGGATCGGGACTAGCGTTTTCAACTGACTTGATTTCAGAACCATGTTCAAACTGCTGATACTCGTATAAATTCTGGTAACTCCCCAATTGATTAACAATGATTGGAATCAACTGATTTCGCAATTGGTAAATTCCAGCATTTTCCCAGGTAATCACGTCTTGACCATCGTAGCTGTCAATCGTAATTCCGGCCAAACCGTCTCCCTGTCCGTTAAACCGGCGATGAATATCAATGCCTTCATCTTGAAGTAAGATCCTTTTACTGAAGGCCTGACTAAATAAATGACCAAAGAAACGATCGTCGATAGATTGATTTTCCCTGCGATCCAAAATCCAACCGATTCCCCCAGCTTGTTTGCCAAAGTAAGCACTGGCAACGAAATGATCTCCCTTAATTAAAGCCACGACTTCGCCGTTGCTAAAATCCGCTTCGTTAACTAAATCTTTTTCACTAATTTGTGGATAACCGCCCTCAAACTTTTTGACGGCTTTACCGGTTATTTCAACTTTTTTCATATTATTTTATTCTCCTCTAAAAATCGCTTCCTATCTCATTGTACATGTAATCACGATTAATTAGTAGGATTGCAAAGTAGGTCATATGTTAAAATAATAAGCAAAGGAGATTCGATTATGTATAAATATTTAGTATTTTTTGACTTAGATAGGACCTTGTTTGATGAAAATTCAAAGGTGAACGATGAAGTTGCAAACGCAATGGATGAAATCAGAAAACATGGTGGCCTTCCGGTAATCTCAACCGGAAGGAATCTTTTTGAAATCAGAGATACGTTAGAGAAAACCAAGATTGATTCCGTGGTAGCCGCAAACGGTGATTTTGGAATGTTAAGAAACCAAGAAGTCTTTTCTAATACAATCAACCCCAAAATCATTGATCGTTTGTACAACTTTGTTGAAAAACACGATAATACATTAGTTTTACTGAACCAAAAACGTGGTGCCATTACCAATCACGATGAATTGGCAGTTAAAGCCTTTGAACACGTCCACGCTCCACTTCCGACCATTGTCACAAAAAAGTATTGGCACGAAAATCCCATTAACATGATGGTGGTTACCAATACTGATCTGGATACTGACTACGTAGAAAACTTTGGAGATGTCCTAACCTTTTACCGTAATTCGCCCTATTCAATTGATGTGGTCGTTCATGACGTTTCTAAGGCTACTGGAATCAAGCAATTAATAAACACTGCTGGACTAACTGGAATCCCAACATACGCGTTTGGAGACGGTAATAACGACATCCCAATGTTAGACTACGTTGATCATCCGGTCGTAATGGGTAATGGACTTCCAAATGTCAAACCACATGGTGAATTCATTACCACCAAAAATACCGACCATGGAATTGTCAACGGACTGAAGCATTTTAACCTGATCTAAATTACTGTAAATTAGGCAGATATCATGGTATAGTAATAATGTGTCTGTCGGGGGCGTTATGGATTCGACGGGTATAGTTTGAGCCTGAATTGCATTCCGTACGACGATGCGTCAAATCGCTCAGTTTAATTATAACTGCAAAAAATAATAACAATTCTTACGCCGTAGCTGCCTAATAAGCGCTTGACGTAGATCTAGCTGATTTTTCCTATGGATCAGTCCTAGGTCCTACCTTTAATAGGATACGCTTACTGCTCCCATCTGAAGTAGTATGAAGAGATTAATCAGATTAGCTGTGCATGCTAGCATTGACTAATTGCGGATTGTACAGTGAACTTCAAATGATTAGCCTACGAATGTAGACGTTCAGGAGGCAATATGCTCGGACGCGGGTTCAAATCCCGCCGCCTCCATAATAAAAAGCGAACCAGTCATTAAGTTGATTGGCTCGCTTTTTTGTATTCTATAGGTTTAACGTGGAATTGTCCCATTTCTCTCTAAACTTGAAGAATGCGGACTGGTTGCTTCTGAAACAACGTTTTCTGATACGTTAGCAGTTCCGTCCCCATTATTTTTAATAGTCCCTTCTAACCCAATATCACTAGTAGCTATTATTTGAATATAAAGTATATCTTTCTGTATAATTTTATGAAGCAAATGACAATCAACAATTTAGTCCATGAACACACATTAGTTTTTTACCTGCTTAGGTAAATTTACATCTAAAAAGGAGCGATAAAATGTTTAAAAATACTAACTATCAAGGATTATCCGATAATGCACTAGAATTATATGAATCTGCTCCAAATGGATTCCCTCTTAAATTCAATGATCTAACAGAAATAATAGCTGAACTTTTTTTTATATCATTTTTTATCATTGTAATAATTTTAGCTTTAATGAACAGCGTTAGTGTCATTTCTATAGTAATTGCTATAATTTTATGTGTGTCTATGATTATAAGAGTTGTACTACAAATTTTAAATGCAAAAAAAGATCAGACACAAAAAAAGGAAAATTTAAAATGCAAACTTGACAAACAACTTCAAAATTCAAATGACGTTAAGTGGCAAAAAAATCACTTAAACCATTTGTTAAATGAAATCAATGGTAATAATGATATATCTGATATTCAAATTCTTTTTTCTATAATATTACCTGTAATATCATTAGTATTATCGATTTTATTAAGTATTTTTGTTTATAATTATGAAATAAAATTGATTATTTTATGTTTAATAATAATTCCAATGCTATTCCTAATTCTATCTTTTTGGGTAGACAAAGTACTTTTCTCAAAAAAGAAAGTATTACAGAAATTGTTAAATAACAAAATATATATTATAGACAATCAAATTTATAAAACAAAGAGAAATAACAAAGTGTAAATATCATACTTAATAATGCAACAATCTTCCATCATCACACCAACCACCATACATCTCATTGACTTTCGTCTTCTTTACTAGCTTACGTAACCGATGTTTATATGATTGGGGTTTACTAAATTTCAAGCGGGACTGAACACCATCAACGCGAACTCGTTGGTACAAATCGGGAAAATGGTTAAAGTTATCCCATACTTTCGGATCACGTTTTAAGGCACGTTTAACGGGCTGAATAATCTTAAACGATTTAGGAGACAAATCTGGTAACACTCGTTTGCCTTCTTCAGTCATTAAACCTAGTTTAATTAGTCTTCGAGCCCGCTCCTTGTTGAGCTCGGTCCAGTTACTGTTTTCCTTTCGAGGAGTCAATCGTTGTGCTAGTCCCGTTTCATCCGAACTTTTATGCAAACCATCGACCCAGCCAAAACACAGTGCCTCTTCGACGATATCCAAATAAAACATCTTTTCTTCACTGGTTTTACTCATGCTGACTGGAACCCACAGACAATCTTCTCTCTTGCAATTTTCAGCAAACCAGTCACGAAGTTCCTTTCTTGATGTAATTGGTAAAAATGGCTCGTCTTTTCTTAGCACTTGAAATGCACTCCCTTCAACATTTGCCTACATAGTAATCAGCAAAGTTGGAGAAGTCAAAAAAGCCGTCAGGCTCATTAAAACCTAACGGGACTTTAAACTGTTTTCTTAGTAAATGAAACTGGACGCGAAACCCCCACTAAATGCCACCACGGGGCGTGGATTGGCTCAATCACCACTCCACGATTTTGCGCATCAATCATTTGATGTTTGTTTAAAGCAATCCCAACGTGGTAAATGTCACTTTTACTTGAACCAAAGAAGACTAAGTCACCTTTTTTGATTTTACTCTTTCTAACATGCTTATAAGCATCGTATTGAGCCTGTGCGGTTCTTACAATATTACGATTAGCACCATTTTCCATGACATACTGAGTAAAGCCAGAGCAATCAAAACTGTTAGGTCCGACTGCACCGTACGAATATGATTTACCAAGCTCACTAGTAGCAACCCGCTTAACGTTTGAAAAATGGACTTTATTTGCGGATACTCGATTTTGGTTAGTGGCGATGTTTACAACACCAAATAAACCTAACGACGCAATCGCTACTGTTACACCTCTGATTAATCCTTTGAACATCTTACCAGCTCCTTTATTAATTTATTGTGCATTATTTTACAATCATCATACACTTTCTATGATAGGTTAGGATTAATACCAAATGATTACATCACGATTGCAAATCCATTAATTTCAGTAATTAAAGTAATACTTTGTGAAATTAATTTACTTTTGAACAAAAAAGATGGAAATCATTCGATTTCCACCTAAAATACGTTTTTAATTTATTTTTGATCTTTTTTCGGCGTTCTAATCATAACTGCAAACAATAGTCCGATAACCGCAATTACCAAGAAGACCCAGTAAACCATGTGGAATCCATTAACCTGAGCTGGCATCGTCGGCATACTGAGTTTGAAGAATCCAGTTGCTCTCACTAATACAATCGTAGCAACCGCAACTCCGGTTGACCCAAGTACCTGTCTGACCGTCGTAATTAAAGCCGTTCCATAAGAAATCAAATCTTCCGGCAGTGAATCGGCCCCAAGCGTAACCGCAGGCATCATGACAAAGGCATTTCCACCCTCAATTAACATTGCCAGAACCATCATGCCCCAAATATTGTAAATTGGGAAAAAGGCTAAAATGGCCCAGCCCAGCACAATCATCAACATTCCTGTTAACATAACTGGCTTAAATCCAATTTTATCAACAATCGTACCCGTGATCGGGTTCAAGATACTTAAGAAAACAGCTCCAGGAACTAGTGCCATCCCGGAAATGAATGGTGATACTCCCAGTACCTGTTGATAGTACAGTGGGAAAATGATCGTAACTACAATCAATGAAATGTATGAGAATCCGGTTAAGAGTACCGCCAAATCATAGTTAAACGTCTTTAACACGTTTAAGTTCAATAGTGGATTGCTGATTCTAAACTGACGGAAAACAAACAACGCAATCAAAACGATACTAATAATCAGGATGAGTAAAAGCATTCCATAGTTATTGTTTGGTTTAGCAATTTCACTAATTACGTATAAGATTCCAATCAAACCAAATGAATAGATGATTGAAAGCCAATCTAACTTTGATTTAATTCGTGGCATAACGTCTTTCATCACAAAGAATGAAATCAGGAATACAGCAGTGATAATCACAATGAAAACATCAAACAAACCACGCCAAGTGGTAAACTTCAAAACGATTCCAGAAATGATTGGTCCACAAGCCAGAGCTGAACCCATGACCAGTCCAGCAACTCCCATGATCGTTCCTCGATCATCTTCCGGCGTGATATTTAGTAAAACAGTTTGATACGATGGAAACAAAATCCCAACGGCAATTGCCTCTAAGGCTCTCCCAATCAGAACCCACGTAAAACTATTGCTGATTAAAATGATTAACGTCCCTAGATCAAACATCAGTAAAACTCCCATAAAGAGTTTCTTAAAACTCATGTTGTTCAAAAGCCAAGGACTAATCGGCATCATAATACACATGATGATCATAAAGCCAGTTGTTAACCATTGAACGGTTGATGCTGAAATATCAAAGTACTTCATCAATGTGGGATAAGCCGTCGATAGTGATGACTGACTAATCGACATGGTGAAAGTACCGATTAACATGATGGTAATAAACCAAAATCTTTCTAATCTACTAAGTCCATTACTTTTTGCCATATAAAGCGCTCCTTTTCGATTTGTACTAATTTAATAGCTATTTATAGACTATCATTTTTTCATTTGAATTGTTACAAAAGATAACAAAAAGCTCATGATTTCTCATGGGCTCATTTTAGTCTAAAATTTAATACTACCTTGGGTTCTTGGATAAGGGATAACATCACGAATATTATCCATCCCAGTGACATACATCAGTAATCGTTCGAAGCCAATTCCAAAGCCAGAGTGCTTAGTGCCACCGTATTTACGTAATTCGAGGTACCACTCGTACTCATCCTTTGATAAATGAAATTCATCCATTTTGTCAGCCAATTCTTGCTCACGCTCTTCTCGTTGGCTTCCTCCAACTAGTTCACCAATTCTTGGGACCAAAAGATCTGAAGCAGCAACGGTCTTGCCATCGTCGTTATCACGCATATAGAAGGCTTTGATATTGCGTGGATAATCGGTGACAAACACGGGTTTGCCAAACACTTTTTCGGATAGATAACGTTCGTGTTCAGCCTTTAAATCAATCCCCCACTTAACTGGGTATTTAAATTGAACGTCGGCCTTTTCAAGCAAATCAATTGCTTCCGTATACGTGATCCGCGCAAACTTCTCGTTCACAGTAGTTTGAAGCAACTTAAGTAAGTTGTCGTCGACGTTATCATTTAAGAATTGAAGGTCCTCTGCAGCATTTTCAAGTAGATAATTAATGACATACTTTAGCATGTCCTCAGACGTTTCGATAATGTCATCTAAATCAGCAAAGGCCATTTCCGGTTCAATCATCCAAAATTCGGCAGCGTGGCGTTTAGTATGCGAATTTTCAGCTCTAAAAGTTGGGCCAAAAGTGTATACGTTTCTAAATGCCAGAGCAAAGGCCTCGACTGGTAATTGTCCACTAACGGTTAAGTTCGTCTCTTGACCAAAGAAATCCTTTGAGTAATCGACTTTACCATTTTCATCCCTTGGCAGGTCATTTTGATCTAAGCTAGTGATCTGAAACATCTCACCAGCCCCCTCCGTGTCACTACTAGTAACAATCGGAGTGTTTACATAGACAAAGCCGTGTTTTTGCATGTATTCATGAATCGCAAAGGCTGCCATCGAACGAATCTTGAAAACAGCGTAAAAAGTATTGGTTCGAGGACGTAAATGTGCAATAGAACGAAGGTACTCAAGTGATTGCTTCTTCTTTTGCAGTGGATAGTCTAGATCAGAAACACCCTCAATCTTAACTTGCTCCGCATGAATTTCAAATGGCTGCGGGGCATCCGGGGTGTCCACGAGTTTGCCAATCACCTTCAGAGTTGAACTAATCGGCAGTTTGATGATGTCATCAAAGTTATCTAGATCACTCTTGACAATCACCTGAACATTCTTAATGTATGAACCGTCGTTGACTTCGATAAAGGCAATCTTTTTAGAATTACGAATGGTTCGAATCCATCCTTCTAGAACTACTGATTCATTACCAAAATCGTGTTTCTTAGTGTACAAATCTTTTGCTAAAACGTTTTGTTCTTTCATACTTAACAACTCCTTTTTAGACAATAAAAAAGACCTCATCTCAAAAAGGGACGAGGTCATCGCGGTACCACCCATATTGTTTATGTAACATAAACCAACTCACACAATGATAACGGATTGCGACCGTTAGCCCTACTTCGTTCAAGCTTTAAAACTCAAGGTGTTTTTCCCATTAACTCTTTATCGAACTCTCACCAACTTCGACTCGCTATAAAAGAAATTAATGGTACTCGTCCTCTTTATTGTCATATCTTATTTGATTTAAAAGTACCATAATCACAGGCTGGTTGCAACATGATTAGTAAGTTTTAATTCCTAAATAAATGGCCAATAAAATTGCCAAGATTCCGACCCCGTACTTCATGATATTGGATGGGATGAGACGTACAATGGCTGGTCCAATGTATCCGCCAATCATCAATCCAATCGTTAGCGTAATCAGAACTGGCCAGTTAATCTGAATTGTAAAAATAAAGATCAAAGCCGAGATCCAATTCATAACTAGTGACATCACATTTCGAATGGCATTATCCACGGCATATGACTCATTTAAGGCTCGCATTAAAATCGCCATGATCAAAATTCCACCACCAGCACCAAAATAACCTAAGTACATTCCAACCAACGTCAGTGCAATGGCGGTAATGGTCTTACCCCATAATCCCAAATGGGTTTTCATTAACTGCTTTTGACTCTTCGGTAGCATGATCAAAATCCCAGACAACATGATGACAACTGGTGCAATATCTGCAAAACTTTTGTTGGAACTACGAAGAAGAATCAGGGAACCGAGTGCAGACCCAATTCCAGCAAAAATAGCCACTTTTAAAATGGTCTTACCTTGACCCTTTAATTCTCTTTGAGATGAAGCCACTGCGCTCATGTTACTAAACGCAAAACCAACGATGTTAGTCACACTGGAAACGATTGGTGATAGTCCGGAAGCCAACATTGCTGGATATGAAACAACGCTAGCAAGTCCCACAGCGGTTCCCATAATTCCGCTCAAAATCCCAGCAAAAATCAATAAGAAATACTTTAAAATCAAACTTCCACTTTCTCCTTGTTTTATTAATAGGTCTTAATTCCCAAACAAATCGCTAATACAATGGCACCGATCCCAACCCCATACTTCATAACATTGGATGGAATATGACGTACGACTGACGGCCCAATATATCCACCTACTAGTAACCCAACTGTGATGGCAATCAAAGCCACCCAATTGATTGGCATTGTAAACATAAATATGATGGCCGAAATCCAATTCAAAATTAACGAAACAAAATTTCGGATTGCATTACAAACAGCATAGGGTTGGTTCACAGCTCGAAGTAAAATTGCAATTAACATGACTCCTCCGCCAGCACCAAAGTAACCTAAATACATCCCAACAAAAAGAAGTGCAATGGCGGTAATTATCTTTCCCCATACGGTCATATGCGTCTCAGATAATTGTTTTTGACTCTTTGGCAGCAACATCAAAACTCCCGAAATCATAATGATGATTGGGGCAACGTTTTCAAAATTTTTATTCGAACTGTTAAGTAAAATTAAAGAACCAATAATGGTCCCAATTCCAGCACAGATGGTAACCTTAAAGATGACTTTGCTTTGTCCCTTAAGTTCTTTTTGGGACGCTAAAATGGCACTTGAATCACTAAAAGCAAAGCCAACCGTGTTGGTAACGTTTGCAACGATCGGTGCAAATCCTGCCAGAAGCATCGCTGGATAAGCAACTAAACTGGCCAGTCCAACCGTACTTTCAAGCACCCCGCTAACAACTCCTGCCACTACTAAAAAAATTAAATTCCACATAATATTTTCCCTACATTCATCTTTTTTAAAAATATGCCTGATATGCTAAAAAAGCAGCCAGGATAATCGCACCAATCGCAACCGTGTACTTCATTACAGCTGATGGAATTACCCGGACAATAATCGGGCCAATGTACCCACCAATAAACAGACCAATGGCAAGCACCACCAAAGCACTCCAACTAATTGGGGTAGTAAAAATAAAGATGGCAGCTGATACTGCGTTCATGGTTAAAGTCGTCACATTTCGGACCGCATTGCAAATGGCGTATGGTGCATCGATAATTCGAATCAAAATGGCAGCCATTAGCACTCCGCCGCCTGCACCAAAGTAGCCAACGTAAATCCCAACAATCACAATGGCAATCGCGGCAATTGCACTCGCTGTTTTTGAAATACTTTCAGAAGCAAACGTTGACTGTCGTTTTGGAATTAACATTAAAACTCCAGACAGTAAGATGACAAAGGGAGCAACATCTTGAAAGCTTTTATTGGAACTATGTAACAGGATAATTGATCCAATAACCGCACCAATGACCGCAAATAGCATAACGTGAAGAGTGACCGAACCCTGTCCTTTGAGCTCTCGTCTCGATGACAAGACGGCACTCGTTCCGCTAAAAATAATTCCCACCGTAATCGTGACGTTTGCCATAATTGGTGGTAATCCAACAAACAAAAGTGCCGGATAAAGAATCACACTTGCCATGCCAACGACACTACTCAACGTTCCGGCAATGATGCTAGCAATTAAAAGAAAAATACCATTAAATAACAACGAAAGAACCAACTTTCCCAATTAAGATTATTAACTACTTACTTAATGTTACCACTAATTGGTTTTTCCATTATCAAATCACGCTGAGCACTCTTGCCCAATTGAAAAACATGATCCCCAACTTGCTTAAATCCCATTTTTTGATAGAACTTTAATCCAGCATCATTATGTTCCCAGACCCCAAGCCAAACCTTTCCTTTCCCTTTTTTCTGCGCCTCATTAACAGCCAAATCAATCAATTCGGTTCCTAGACCGTGACGTTTAAATTCTTTTTTCAAATAAATTCGTTCTACTTCTAAAAGATGCGGACCCATTTCTTCAGATTGAGCATCATCAACGTTTAACTTTAGATAACCAGCTAACTTTCCATCAACGTAGGCAAAATAAAATTGAGAATTAGGATCAGAAATTTCATTCTTTAATTTTTCCGGATCGTAAGCATTATCCAAGTATTGATTTAAATTTTCAGGTTTATTTTCGGTTCCAAACGTCTCGGCAAACGTTTCCCGACTAATGGCTCGTAAAGCACTAATATCATCAATCGTTACCCTTCTAATCTCACTCATCATTTTGAACCTCCATTAACAATTTAGTTAATATTTTAACTAATTTACTCTGGCTTGCAACCATTGTCATTTATAACAGATAAAGAAGGTTGCTTAAGCGCTTTCACTAGCATAAAATAGAAGTGGATAATAAGTAAATATATAGGAGGAAATCACCATGACATTCAATAACGTTGTCATTGTCGGTGGAGGCACCTTAGGCTCACAAATTGCTTTCATGTCGGCTTTTCACGGAAAAAACACTACTATTTGGGGCCGTTCAGACGGCTCACTCGATCGTGCTAAGGCGCGAGTAGCTCGTTGGGAAAAAGCAGTAAAAAAAGACATTGGAGCTACCGATGAACAGGTCAAGAACGCAGAGGAACATCTCCATTACACCACTGATTTAAAGGCCGCTCTTAAGGGTGCTGACTTAGTTATCGAGGCTCTTTCTGAGGATCCAGATGTTAAAAATGACTTTTACAAAAAGTTCAACGATTTAGCTGATCCAGATACTGTTATCGTCACTAACACTTCAACTTTACTACCATCACAGTTTGCTGATACTACTGGTCGCCCTGACAAGTATTTGGGTTACCACTTCGCTAACTCAATTTGGAAAAACAATACCGCTGAAATCATGTCACAATCTAAAACTAATAAGGATCTTCCAAAAGAGATGGAACAGTTTTCACGCGAAATCGGAATGGTTCCAATCCTAGTTAACAAGGAACAACCTGGTTACCTATTGAACTCACTGTTAGTACCATTTCTATCAGATGCTTTAGTCCTCTGGAACAATGGCGTTTCTGATCCTGAAACGATCGATAAGGCATGGATGATTGGAACTGGTGCACCACTTGGTCCATTCGCTATTATGGACATTATTGGGATGAAAACCATGTATGATATCACTAAGATGTCAACTAACCCAGAAGTTAAAAAAGCTTCCGAAAAATTCAAGGATATGATTGACCAAGGTAACATTGGTCTTGAATCCGGTAAGGGCTTTTACACTTATCCAGATCCTGATTTCAGAAAACCAGAATTTCTTAAATAGAATTAGATAAAAAAAAGTTCGCCATTTGGCGAACTTTTTATTTTATAGATTTTTAATTTTATAGATGATTCAAAGTCTCAGAACCAAGTGTTGGGAACAATGGGAGCAATTCGCTCATCTTTTCTGGTGAGATGTGATACTCAACAAATGGTGCCAAAGTACTAATAACGTTATCAGCTTCAGAACTGATTTCAGTAGCACCTACTAGGTAACCTTGTTTGTCGGTGATTGAAATGGTCTTACCTTTGTTCTCCTGCATTGCAAATCTGAACCAATCAGTGGCAAGGTCTGATTCTTTAACATCATACTTATCAGGGTTGGCCTTAGCTTCGTCAACACTAACACCGATCTCAGCAATTCGTGGTGATGAGAAAACTGCACTTGGAACAGCTGGATACTTAATTGGATCAGTAGTAGCACCAGTAAATAACTTGGTAAGGTACATTGACTCAAAAATAGCGGTTGGAGTTAACTTACCAACTTGTTTATCAAGAACATCGCCAGCAGCGTAAATGCTGTCAACTGAAGTTTGAAGATGATCATCAACTTTGATTCCGTTCTTATCGTAATCAACGCCAACTTCTTTAAGACCGAATCCTTCAACGTTCGGATCACGGCCAGTTGCGTCAAGAACCCAATCAGAGTCAATGTCGTCTTTGTTAGTCTTGACTACAAAACCATCACCTGATTTTTCGATTGATTCAGGATCAACGTTTCGAATGATTTGAACTCCTTGAGATTCAAGATCTTTAAGTAATGACTCAACAAATGGTTGATAAAACTTTCTTAAAGCCTTGTCATGGTGCAATAGGATGGTTACCTTAGTTCCAGCATTTGCTGCGATTGTAGCAAATTCAATGGCAATGTATCCACCACCGATAACGGTCATGTGTTCTGGTTGTTTTTCTAAGTTCAAGAAATCAGTTCCATCGTATGCCAACTCAGCACCCGGAATATCAATCTTGTGATAATGAGCTCCAGTTGCTACAACAAGTTTATCAGCAGTGTACTTGGTACCGTCAACGTCGATGGTGTGCGCATCAACGATCTTTCCATACCCATGGATCACATCGATGCCAACACTCTTTAGACCCTGTTCGATTCCACCAGGTAATTGACTGATGACTTCTTTTTCATGCTTAACGTTATCGGCCCAATTGATCTTAGTAGTTCCATCTAAGCCGTGTCCTTGGAAGTTATCAACGTCTTTTTTCATCTTAACTGGGAAGTCTAAAGCAATCTTAGCGTTACATCCACGGTTAGGACAAGTTCCACCAATCTTGCCAACTTCAATAATGCCAGCTTTTTTACCCTTTAGGGCCAATGGAATAGCACCGTTAAAAGCACCATGTCCACTTCCTAAATACAATACATCAAATTGATAATTGTTTTCACTCATACTTAACACCTCACCTTTTAGTTTTGTACAACTAAACTTTATACAATTATTATTATAGTTCTATAATTGCACTTGTCAAGATTAGCTCTCCACAAGACATTCTAATGCCTCTTTACCAATAAGGAAAACAATTAGAATTGCTGCTGCTGAATCGATCCACCAAATATGGAAAAAATAATTAAGCAAAACTCCGATAAGCACCGTCCCAGCAAGATAAGCACACGTAACACTACAAATGGCATCCTGAATTAAAGCGTTAGAACCAATTACTTTCCCAATCCAATACTTAGCATAGGCGATCATTGGCATGATAATAAGAGACAAAATAGAAATGATGATCCCCATCAGACTGCCATCAGCACCTTCATGCTGAAACAAATTATATCCAGAAGTAACTAGAATATAGACACACAGAAGGAGCAAAATGATGCTAACGATCTTCGTGGCAACCTTATCCACTCGATTAATGTCAATTTTTGAACTCCCTTTAAACTCAATTTCCAAACGAAATAGTAAAACAAATCCAGCAATAATCTCCATCAAACTATCAAGACCAAACGCAATTAATACAATTGAGTGGGCATCGATCCCGGCCTTTAAGCCAACCGAAAATTCTACTATCATCCAAGCAATCGCAACCAACTCAACTATGATTCCATATCCAACCACGTTTTTAGTTTCCATGTTTGACACCCCTTACCACGTGATCCGAATGAGCTAGTCCTTCATTTACAATGTCCATAATATGAGGATCATCCAGGCGATAATAATTTGACTTGCCCTTCCGTTCGCTACTTACCAATTGATGCTTTTTAAGCATTGCCAATTGATGAGAGGTAGCTGATTGTTCAAGTCCAAGTTCCTCACTAATCTCACCAACGTTGAGTAAGTGATTTTCTAACAACACTAACATATGAATCCGAACCGGATTACTCAAGATTTTAAATAACTCATGAGCTTCTTCTAATTTTTTGGGATTAATCTTAGAATCCATGATTTTCTCCTTATATATATGTAATTTATTTCATATGAATATATTATCATGTGTATCCTAATAAAAAAAGCCACAACGGCTAATTCATTTTAATCCTTGATTCCATGACTTTTAAAAACAATCTGATTAATAGCGTGATCAATGTCACCAAAGTCAGAAAAAGCCTGGTTAATTGCATCGTTAATCGTAACTTCATCTGAAATCTTAGCTAAGGCATCTTTTACGATTGAACGTTTCAACTCAATCTTGTACATCTCAACATCAGGAGTACTTGGATATTTTTCAAAGTACTTATCCAAACGTCCTTCAACAATGTTATTTAATTCTTCATTATTCATTTTTAATCGCCTCACGTATATTTGTACTGTCATTACCTTACTAAATGAAACTACTGATTATCTAAAATGGTATCAATTGTCCTTAGAACCCCATCATCGTTATTATCAAACTCGGTAACGTGACCAGCGGCGTCCTTTGCCTCCCGAATGCCATTCTTCATAGCATAACTATTCGGGGTTAAATCCAACATTCCTAAATCATTCTCATTATCCCCAAATGTGACAACTTCTTCAGGATTAGCATCATATTTTTTCATCAAATAGCGCACGCCAGTTGCTTTGTCGATCCCCTTTACACCAATTAGGTCGGTATTAAAGCCAGAGTTCAAACTCTCAAGATTATCTGGAAGCATCTGTCGCATTTCATGAACTTTTCGCATCACGTTTGCACCTTGCTTAAACGTCACACCAACTTTTACTAATTGATCATCAGTGTTCTCACTTGTGATGTTAGCCAAATCATTCAAACGGACCGTATTACTGTAGTATTGTTTCATTAACTGATACATTTTTTCGGGTAGCCTTTTATCTACATAAGTATGCTTAAGCCCAGATACGTTAACCCCGACAATGTCAGGGCCAAAATCATCATAAAGCATCTTTAAGGTCTGTTTAATCTGATCATCATTCAGCGATTCGGCATGAACTAAATCATTACCACGATAAATTACTGAACCATTTTGAGAAATAAAATCCATTTGGTCCCGATAATCAATAAACAGGCTTTGTAATTTATCATTCGGTCCGCCACTAGCTACGGCAAAATTAACGTTTTGGTGTTTCATCTTTTGAAACGTTTTTAAAAACTTAATCTCATCATATCGATTAGCTTCATTTAAAAAGGTTTTGTTCATATCTGTCACAATTAATTTAATCAAAATCTCCACCCCACCTGTCTAAATTAATTATATCAATTTGTTAAGGGAATGAAAAAAGTTAACGCTATAAAAGCATTAACTTTTAATTAAATTAACTATTTTCGAGGAGCAACACAGGTTCCCTCTGGTACCGCAAAATCCTTTTGAATGACAGATAACTTACCATTCTCATGATTTCGCTCGTACAAGGTTGCGTTATTAGTGTTTTGATTTACAGCAATTAGGAAGGATTGATCTGAATTAAAGTTAAAATCACGCGGGAATTCCCCTTCAGTTGAAATTACTTGAATTCGCTCTAAGTCACCATCATCTAGGACCTTAAAAACAGCAATCGAATCATTGCCACGATTAGAAACATACACAAACTTCTCATCGTCAGTTATTCGAATTGCCGCTCCACCATTGGCATCTTTGTAGTCATTAGGAATAGTTTTAACAACTTGTTGGACGGTAAAGATGCCAGCTTCTTCATTATAATCAAGAACTGCAATCTTACTACTTAGTTCACCAATTAAGTAAGCCTTTCCCGTCGATTCAGCAAAAGCAATGTGTCTTGGACCAAATCCAGGTGACAACTGAATCTCACTAACAGGAGTAATCTCACCCGCGTCAGAAACATCATACAAATAAACTCGATCCAATCCCAGGTCACAAATCACTAAGCGATCATCAGGAGTTAGATCGGCATAGTGTGGATGAGGACCACTTTGTTGTTCTGGTAGTGGACCGGTCATTCCATCGTCATGGATTCGCTGTGATTCTTTGACAGTCCCGTCACTTTCAATGTGATACGCAATGACATTACCAGTATGATAATTTGCTGTATAGACCATCTGGCGTCCTTCATCTACAGTAATGTAAGCTGGTGAGGGACCCACTTCAATGTCTTCTTGCATTAATTTAGCAGGCATGGTACTGCCATCAAAAACAGCAATCCCACCACGTGTTGCCGCTTCATCTTGATTACGATCAATCGCATAGATTTTATGATCACTAGATTCCACAACGTAAGTTGGACAGCTAATTTGCGCAATTAACTGAGCATTTTCCAGCTGTTTTTTGTCTTTGTTTAATTCAATTTGATAAACGCCCTTACTAGTTTTTTGGGTATAAGTTCCAATTAAAAATTTTTCAGTCATCATCAACACCTCCAAATATTATTCATACTCATTATGCCATATTTGGTGGTTGGTGATAACAAATATTAATGATTTAATTCACAAAAAGATTAGCCAATTGATTTAACCAATATGGTTCTCTTTTAAAATCATCTGGACTTCATGATCCATTGCTGGGGTTCGTTTCCACTCCTCAAAGTGGTCAAAGTTTTCCTTTGGCATCACATAATTCTGGTTAACATAGTTCTCGTAATTAATGACATGAACGGAGTGAGGAATGTTTAGTTGAAGGATCCGAACCTGTTTAATCATTTTTCGTTCTGCGGCAAGCTCAGCTCGTCCGTTCTGCACCATGTTGCTGATTTCAAGGTACTTAGACCCATCTAACCGCGTAATTTCCTCAATCAATGTAAATGTTTCATGACTCTTCATTGCCATCTAAATCTTCCTCCTAAACAAAAATGCTATTATTCACTTTGAATAATAGCAAAATTTTTATCGTTGTCCCCAGGCATGTTTCTCAAGTTGTTTGTATTCATGCTTGGTGACCATTACTGATTTACCATTTTTCTTCTGGTACCTCATCTTCTTACTTGGGTGAATGATATAACTTGGATGTCTAACAACTGCCATCGTTGGATGACCAGATACATTTACCAAGCAAAAGAAAATCATGGCAAAGAAAACCGCCCACGTCATAATCTTAGTGGTCAACGGCATCTTTTCTTGAATAACTTCACTATAGAACCGCTTATGGATGGTTCGTGCTGGATTAGGGTCATTCGGGTGATCCTCAGCATACTCATTAGTAATTTCTTTTTGATACTTATCAATATCAAAATTCTTCTGAATGGTCTTTTCTTTTTTCTGGAACTGTTTTTTCTCTTTTTTGCTTAACGACTTAAACCACTTGATGAACTTCTGGTATTCGGAGACGACTTCTTCCATCGGACCAATTTTCCGTAGCTTCCCGTAGTTAATCCAAGCAACTCGGTCACACAACAAACGCACCTGCTTTAGTGAATGAGATACAAAGATGATGGTCTTACCTTCTTTTTTAAATTCATCAATCTTATCAACACATTTTTGGTAGAAGGTATCGTCACCAACGGACAAGGCTTCATCAATAATCAAAATGTCTGGCTTAATGTGAACGGCAATGGCAAAGCCAAGTCGGGACCTCATACCACTAGAGTAGTCTTTTACTGGTTGATCAACAAAATCACCAATATCAGCAAAGGCAATGATATCATCCATCATGTCATCAATTTGGTGGTTTGTAAGTCCCTGCATCAATGACTTCATTCGGATGTTTTCACGGCCAGTTAAATTCTTTCTCAATCCAGCGTTAATCGCAACAATCGAAGTATCTCCGCGCACGTCAACTTGGCCGGTCGTTTGCGGAATAATGCCAGAAATAATGTTAGAAATGGTTGACTTTCCTGAACCATTTACACCAATGATTCCCAATGCTTCACCAGGCTGAACGGTAAATGAAATTCCCATCAAAGACCAAAAATGTGGGGTTTTATTTTTCCTTGATAATGAGAAAAACGACTTTAACTTGTCAGATTGAGTCTTGAACATGTCATACTCTTTGGTGACATCTTGTACTTTAATTTTATAATTTTTTTCAGTCATGGTTTACTTCCTAAATTCAAAATTACAACTGACACGATAATAAAATAATACGAGAAAATTACTAAAATGTAAAGAAAGTTCAGTATTCAACGATGCTTCAACAACATAATAAAAGAGCTACCAAGAATGGTAGCTCTTAAAAACATTATTCAACTGTAACACTTTTAGCAAGGTTTCTTGGACGATCAACGTTCAATCCCTTGTTCAAACTAGTGTAATAAGCAATTAGTTGAGCTGGAATGACACTAAGCAGCGGTGTTAACAACTCATCAACGTCCGGGATCACAAACGTATCACCATCTTGAGCTAGACTTTGTCGCACGATCGTCAAAGCACTGGCACCACGAGCTGCAGTTTCTTCCAGATTACTACGAGTTAATCCAGCGGTCTTCTTCTGGGTGATAATACCAATCACTGGAGTGCCCTTTTCAATCAATGCAATCGTTCCGTGCTTAAGTTCACCAGAAGCAAAGCCTTCCGCATGGACATAAGAAATTTCTTTTAACTTCAACGCTGCTTCAAGGGAAACAGTGTAATCAACCCCACGGCCGATGTAAAAGGCCTGTTTAGCATCAACGAAATATTTCTTAGCAATTTCATCAATCTTATCTTTTTCTTCAACAATTGACTGCATCCCAGTCGCAACCAAACCCAATTGTCGTGCTAAATCAAAATCTTTTGCGACCTGACGATTACCCCGCATACCAACGGCCTTTGCCAAAATGGCTTGGATTGCAATTTGAGCAGTATATGCTTTAGTTGAAGCAACTGAAATTTCTGGACCAGCATTAAGCAACATCGTGTAAGTTGCTTCGCGTGACAAGGTCGAATTAGCAACATTAGTAATGGTTAAACTAGGGAAATGATGCTTGTTAACGTTCACTAAGACTTCCCGACTATCGGCAGTTTCCCCACTTTGAGTCAAAAAGATAAAGAATGGTTTCTTAGAAAGCAATGGATCTTCATAAGCAAACTCGGATGAGACGTGCACTTCAGTTGGAATTCCAGTGTACTTTTCCATCAAATCTTTACCGACTAATCCAGCATGATAACTGGTACCAGCACCCACGATATAGATTCGATCTGAATCAAGGATGGTATCCATTACGCCACAACCAACGTTCATGTTTCCGTCTGCATCAAAGTACTCTTTAACTAATTTTCTCATGACATTGGGTTGTTCATCAATCTCTTTAAGCATGTAGTAAGGATAAGTCCCTTTATCAGACGCACTTGGATCAATGGTTACCTTGAACTGATGACGCTCTACTGGCTTACTGTTTTCATCAAGGATGGTTACCTTATCAGGCTTTACGATCGCAACGTCACCATCAACCACCTCAAGAAAAGTATCAGTAACGTCTAACATGGCAATTGAATCAGAGCATACTACGTTGAAACCGTCACATAATCCAATCAACATGGGGCTTTTGTTTTTGGCTGCATATAAAGTATCTGGATCTTCTTTATCCATTAAGATAAAAGCATATGAAGAATTTTTAAGGAGTGAAAGCATCTTAATGAAGGCATCCTTCGTGCTCATTTTGTCTTCAGTCACAAACTTATCAACCAATTGGACCGCCACTTCGGTGTCAGTTTGACTATGAAACTTAACGTCTGATAAGTATTCTTTCTTCAATTGTTCATAGTTTTCGATCACACCATTGTGAACCAGATAGAAACGATTGTCATCTGAGAATTGAGGATGAGCATTTTCAATGTTCACTCCACCATGAGTGGCCCAACGAGTGTGCCCAATTCCGGCAGTTCCCTGAACCTCTGGTCCAATTTTTTTCTTTAAATCGTCGATACTTCCAGTTGTTTTCACTAAATAATCTTTGTGGTCTTTTTCTTCCACAAAGATTCCGGCTGAATCATATCCTCGATATTGTAATTTTTCTAATCCATTAACTAAAATGGATGTCGCATTCTTATTGCCTGTAACTCCAACGATTCCGCACATGGGAATGACCTCTCTTTAAAATTGGTATAGATGTATTTAAATTTTATTTATATACTTAACATCTTTGATAATAATGGTTTCACAAGTGTTTGTCAAATATAAGTTAGAATTGGTATAGCACTGATGAACGAAATTTAATAAAAATTTAAGCATAATAAAAGAGTTAACAAACGTTAACTCTTTTAATAATTCGTGATTGCTTTATTCAATTCCCATATCGTCTCTAACAACGTCGGCAATTTTGTTTGCATACTTATCACTTTCTTTTTGAGTCGGAGCTTCCACCATGACTCTTAACAGCGGCTCAGTCCCACTTGGTCGAACCAAGACACGACCATTACCATTCATTTCATCTTCAACATCATCAATGGCCTTTTTAACATTATCATGATCCATCGCGTGCTTTTTGTCAGAAACCTTCACGTTAACAAGACTTTGAGGATATTTTTTCACTTCGTCTGCTAATTCGGAAAGCGGTTTACCGGTTTCTTTCATAATATGCATTAATTGCAGACTGGTTAGCATCCCATCGCCAGTGGTATTAAAGTCCAAAAACACAATGTGACCGGACTGTTCGCCACCTAGATTGTAACCATTGGCTTTCATTGATTCAACCACGTATCGGTCCCCAACTTTAGTTTTCACACTATTTAAGCCGTTGGCTTCCATGGCTTTGTACATTCCGAGGTTACTCATCACTGTCGTAACAATGGTGTCATGCTTTAATCGACCATTAGCATCCATATACTTACCACAGATGTACATAATCTTATCACCATCAACGATGTTTCCCTTTTCATCGACAGCAATGCACCGATCACCATCACCATCAAAGGCAATTCCTAACTGGGAACCATTTTCAACAACCATTTTTTGCAACTGTTCTGGGTGAGTGGAACCGACGTTATCATTAATATTTAGTCCATTAGGTGAGGTCGCCATTGTTTTAAAGTCAAGGCCAAGGTCAGCGTAAAGGCGGGGAACCAAGTTGCTGGTAGCCCCATTTGCGGCATCAACTGACACCTTAATCCCACTTAATTCATCTGGAATCGTTTGGGACAGAAAGTGAAGATACTTTTGCGATGCTTCGGTGTACTCTGCTGAAGTGCCTAATCCCTTTGCTGAGGGACGTGGTAAGTCATCAGTATCACTTTCAAGAATCTTCTCGATGTCAGCCTCGATGTCATCGGACAATTTATATCCGTCACCGCCAAAGAATTTAATTCCATTGAACTCAGCGGGATTATGTGAAGCCGTAATCATAACTCCGGCATCAGCACTTTGATCTCTAACCAAGTATGCTACTCCGGGGGTAGTGACAACTCCGAGTTGAACCACCTCAATTCCAACGGACAACATTCCAGCTACCAAAGCATCTTCCAACATCTGTCCAGAAATTCGTGTATCTCTTGATACCAAGACACGTGGCTGATGATCTTGAACACTGTGCTTAGTCAGAGCATAACCACCTGCACGACCAGCCCGAAAAGCCAATTCTGGGGTTAAGTCTTTATTCGCAACTCCTCTAATTCCGTCTGTTCCAAAATATTTCATATATAGTCCTCACTTTATTACTTATTCTTTGCGTTAATCTGTACTTTAACCGTTTCCGGATCCAAGCCACTTACTTTGGAGTTACCCGCATCAAGTGAAACCGTCTTAGTATTATCACCAGACATGTTTTCGACATCAACGTCGGCATTAACCGAATTAATCCCATCAATCGTGTCTTTATCACCTAACAATAACACATCAGATGGATCACACTTAACGTCATAGGTCTTACTTGCCTGCTTATTAACTAAATTAACCTTGACTGGTACCCTCTTATTATCACCCGCTGAAACCGGTAAATCAACCGAACTTGTTGATGGGGTAATAATAACGTTGATGGTCTTTCCTTTTTTGTCTAAAGCCTCAATCACCGCATCCTGTTTTATATCACGCTTGGTGTTAGGCTTCAAGTTAGTTTTAGCAACTACTGAATCAATTCGATTAATTTGATCACTCGGTCCAGTCACTTTTGCAGAACTGACGTCTAACGACGGCTTTCCGGCCTTATAACCAGAAGCAATGTTTTTCTTGTCGTAGACAGCTTTTACGGGGAACTTAACGGTCCGGCGTGGTTGAATGTTAACTTTAATGCGAGCAGGTTTAATCTTACTCTTAATGTCAGAATTTAGACCCTGCTGTTGTAATTTAACGATGTGTTCTCCGGGCCCCAAATTACTAAGGTTAGCGTACACCTTAAAGTTCTGGGTATTAGCGGTTGTAGTGACTAACGCCGACGGTCCTGACAACTGGACGTTAACTTTTTCTGGATAACCAATTACAAAATACTTGTCTGAGTTTACGTTGAGCTGTAATGGAACTGACAGTGTCTTGGTTTTATTAGCTGCCATCTGGGTGCTTTTAGTCGAATTACTGGTACTGTTAGTGAGACCCATATCATTTTTGCCATCATGAACATAGAAAAACAGTGCAATTGTAAAGACTAGTGCCAAGATAGCATAGAATAATTTACTCCGAAAAGATTTTTTCATGGCTACTTGTCACCTCCGAAATGCTTCTGAAAGAAACTAATCGCACGAGTCACAATCGTTGGATGTTGCTCCTGTCGATCACGAGGAATCAACTGACTTCTCAGGTATTTCAGGTAATCCTCCTGAGTCATCCCACGAAGAAGCTCATTGTTTCTAGTGATTGAAACTTCTCCCGTTTCTTCTGAGATAACAATCGTTAAAGCATCGGAAACTTCCGAGATTCCAACGGCAGCACGATGACGAGTTCCCAATTCCTTAGGGATCAAATTACTCTGCGATAACGGTAAGTAGGCAGCCGCTGCAGCAATCTTATCATCCTTAATGATGACCGCTCCGTCATGAAGAGGCGTATTGGGAATAAAAATGTTAATTAATAACTGACTTGAAATGTCAGCATCAAGCTTAATCCCGGTCTCAATGTATTCTTCTAGCCCGGTATGCATTTGAATGGTGATTAACGCTCCAATTCGACGCTTGGACATGTATTGAATTGCTCCATCTAAAGCATTAATCATTTTTTTGGCTTTTTCATCCTGATTCTGGGTTGCTCTAAAGAGTGAGCCGCGTCCTAATTTTTCAAGTCCGCGTCTAATTTCAGGTTGGAAGATGATAATGCATCCAATAACTCCCCAATTGATAATTTGATCCAGAATCCAAGATACCATCGTCAGTCCTAAATACCAACTGGCAATTTTAGCGATAATAATTACAATAATGCCGCGAAAAAGTTGCACTGCCCGAGTGCCACGAAGAAGCATGATTAACTCGTATATCACGAGCCAGACAACCAATATATCAATTAAGTTGCTTAGGTTATGTAATGTAAATAAGCTACTCCAATCAATCCCCATAGAACGACCTCCAATTTGTATATTATTATATCACTGAATTATTGCTGAAATAAAGGCAGTTAACTAATTCCAAATGTTAAAAAAATTAAATTCTATGGTTAAATTTCTAGTTTTTTTTGCTAATTTGGGGTTTAATTTATATATAGAAGAAAAGGGGTCAAATTATAATGTCACAAAATAAAAGATGGCAAGTTAGAATATTTTTCATCGGGTGGATCGTGCTTTTATTCATGTTTCTACGTGATACACGCTTCGGTTTTTTAGCGCTCAACACCCTTTTAGGATACATCCCAATTGAACTTAGTTTCCACATCGGTAACAAACCACACCAAAATAGTTTCGTGTTCTGGATCCTATCACTTCTGTGGTTATTGTTCTATCCCAATTCACCCTACATTCTGACCGACCTACTTCATCTCGCTTGGCTACATCCTGATGAAGCCAATGGGTTACTTCGACTTGATCCGCACGTCTGGTTTTTATACACATGTCTGATGATCAGTGCATTAAGCTGTGCCTTTATCGGTTTCTGGAGTTTAGTCCACGTTGCTAAGGCCATTGACGTTAAAATTCATTTATCCGGTAATTTTTCTAACTTCGTTACAATTGTGATTCTAACGGTTGCAAGTTCCATCGGACTATTCATTGGACGGTTTATGCGAGTCCACACAATTTACCTCATCCTTTCACCTAGGATGTACATTCGACCATTTTTAAACATGTGGAATATGCACATGGTCGTATTCGTATTTTTGATGACCGTTCTACAGTTAATGATCTACTGGATTTATTCCATTATCAGTAATAATAAGGAATAATATAAAATCCCCCACTTATCAATAAGTGGAGGATTCTTTAGTTATCACTCAACATTAGCGTTTCCTTATAATTAATGTCCTGCCGCAAGTGAAGTCCCATCGCGTGACTAACTTTTTTATTATTAATCAATTGTTCCACAGCGCGACGTTCTGCTTCCAGTGCAACCGACCGTAATCTTATCAATTGATACTCAAAGACTTCATCATCTTCGTCGGGATCATCGTATGAATTGGCCCGTTCAATCTGACTCTGATAGAAAGTGACAATAAAGTGAACAATTTGTGAGTCAAAGTCCTGACCATTAATGTCGCTTCGACTCAAGAAATCTGAAATAGCATCAATGGCGGCCTGATCACCAACAATCGTAACAAGTCTTAATTCACTCTTGGTCTTTTTACTTTCTGATTCACTTACCTGCCAGGTTTTAATGGAATGAAGAATCGATGAAAACCATCCCGGATAGTACCAGTGATTTTTGCGATAGCCGTCGTAGCCATTTGCAAACATTCGACGTTCCTCACGATTAATCCTTCGATTTGCAATCCAGTAAGTATCTTTTGAGATTTGTTGTTCACGATACAAATCTTTAACCGCGTCACGTTTTCCTTTTAAAGCAACTCGTCTCAAACTAAGTTCTTCATTGAGAGACGTACTTTCTGCACTATCGTCTCTCGTCTTTCTTAAAAGTTTTCGTAACTCAACCTGATAATCCAAAACAATATCATATACCGCTCGTTCATTATCATTGGTCTTATTATTTTCAAGACTGACAATGGCACTCTTTACGATGTAAATCCGAGCAGCATCTTCCGAAATATAGCCCTCCTGCTCATCTTCTTCATCTTCCGTCTCATCATCATCTTCATCCTTATCAATCAATGAGGCTCGGGTCTGAAGTGAACTAGCATCTGGGGAAATGATTGGCAAGATAATGGTAGCCGCAACTAAACTGATCACGATAACCATTGCGGCAATAAAAAGCATCAAAGAACGGTCGGGAAACTCCTTTCCATTCGATAAAAATGCGGGAACCGAAAGAATTCCTGCCATGGTAATGGCACCACGAACCCCGGAAATTCCAGCCAATAGCGCAACCGACAAACTGGGCTTCTTATTGGACCGTTTAGTAATGTAGTACGAAAAGAATTCGTATCCTAAAATCCAGACCACTCGAATTACCAAAAGAGCCACCCAAACGGCAAAAGCAATCCCAAACGAAGCTAAAGTTCGATATTCCGATCCATTGATGACCACCCTAGTAGCAACCGGTAATTCAATACCTAAGATTAAAAACACAATCCCGTTTAAACAGTAAACAATGACATCCCAAGTACGATTGGTCAACAAGTTGACTTCTGGTGACTTGGTATTGGTAACGTTAGTCTGTAAGTGATCAATAATCCCAGCGGCAACCACCGCAATAACTCCCGAAGCATGAAGAAGATCTTCAGCAATTACATAAATAATAAACGGTGTCAAGATGTGCAGGACGACGTTAAAAATCACGTCATTGAAGTGTACCTTTAATAACAAATTACGAAGAACAATAATTAAAGACATTCCAACAATTCCAATGATCAAACCCACTAGTGCGGTATAAACAAAATCAACCGCAGCGTGTTCCAAAGAAAAGTAACCGGTGACAACTGCAGCAATCGCATATTTAAACGCAATTAGTCCACTAGCATCGTTAATCAAGCTCTCACCTGATACTAGATGCAAAATATTACTTGGAAGATGAACACGCTTTGAGATGGACTGAACGGCAATTGGATCGGTTGGAGACAAAATCGCAATTAGAGCAAAACAGGCTGCCAGTGGCATTGATGGTACCAGCAAATTAACGAAATAACCGCCAATAATGGTTGTAATGAACACCAACCAGATGGCATTTTCAAAAATGGGACCACGTAATTCCCAAAGTTCTCGTTTTGGAAAGTCACGACCATCATTAAATAGCAATGGTGCGATGAACAGCAATAAAAACCAGTCCGTGTTTAAATCAATTTTGAATTTAAAGAATAATGCTAATCCTAAACCAAGCAAAATTTGAATCAAACTAACTGGAATCTTAGTGACATAGTGAGAGATAATGCTAGAAAGCAGGACTAAAACTATTAATGTGATGACTGCTTCAACTATTACCATAAGCTATGTTTCCTCCTATTTTGGCTCACCAATAATTCGAACCTCAGTCTCAAGGTGAACCCCATTATCTTTATACACAGTTTCCTGAACGTGCTTAATCACATTCAAATAATCAGTAGCGGTGGCACCACCAACGTTAATGATAAATCCGGCGTGTTTTTTTGACACTTCAGCTCCGCCAGAGCGATATCCCTGTAGTCCAGCATCGTGGATCAGCTTTCCGGCAAAGTATCCTTTAGGACGCTTGAAAACACTCCCACATGAAGGCCATTCTAAGGGTTGCTTTGATCTTCTCAGGTAGTTCAAATGATCCATCTCGTTTTGAATCTCACGTTTATTCCCGGGTTCAAGTTTAAAGGTCGCTTCCAAAACAACGTCCCCATAGTCTTGAATACTACTATGACGATAACCAAAGTCTAACTGGTCGTTGTTTAAAACAATAATCTCACCCTTACGCGTCAAAACCGTGGCTGATTCAAGTGCATACTGGGTCTCTCCCCCATAAGCACCGGCATTCATAAACACTCCGCCACCGACACTGCCAGGAATCCCAGCAGCAAATTCTAATCCAGTCAAACCGGCTTTTTGAGCAGCCTTAGTTGCATCAATGTAAGCAGCCCCAGCCTCGGCAATTACCCGATGGTCTTCAGTTCTAATGTTATTCATTTGGGTCAAAATCATGGTTAACCCACGAATTCCACCATCTCGTACGATTAGATTACTGGCATTTCCCAGCACAGTAAGCGGCATTTTAATTTCATTTGTATAATTTAATAATTCTTCGGTTTCTTTAAATGATGAAGGAAATGCAAGAAAATCAGCTTTCCCACCAGTTTTAGTCCAAGAATACTTGGAAAGTGGTTCATCTTTTAAAATTTTAATATCCTTGAATTTTTTTGTTAAATCTTCAGTCATTCGTCATTTTCCTTTCTAATTATCCATATTACATTCTAGCACGTTATCATTATTTAAACACTTCTGATCGTGCTATACTGGCATTAAAGGAGGGGATACAATGAATTTTATCTCATGGAATGTAAATGGTTTACGTTCAGCAGTTAAAAAGAATTTTTACGAATTTTTTAATGAAACTGATGCTGACTTTTTTAATGTTCAAGAAACTCGAGTTCACGAAAATGATATTGCTTTAGAAGTACCAGGTGACTATTACCAGTACTGGGACTCAGCGGAACGCCCCGGCTACTCAGGCGTAACTACTTTCACAAAGCATAAAGCTGATAACGTGTTTTATGGTGTTGATGGAAGCGACACTGACACCGAGGGCCGTTGTTTGACACTCGAATATCCTGACTTTTATTTAATTAATACCTACGTACCCAATTCAGGTGAAGAGCTGCAAAGACTCGACTACCGTCTTGATTGGGACCAAAAATTTATTACCTTTGTAAGTAAACTTGCTGAAAGAAAGCCGGTCGTGATTGGCGGCGATATGAGCGTTGCTTATCAACCAATTGACATTGATGACCCAGAAGAAGATCACCACAAGGCTGGATACACCCAACAGGAACGTGACGATTTTGGTCGATTATTAGCTTCCGGATTTGTAGATACCTTTAGAGCACTTCATCCTTACCAAAGTGGTGCCTATACTTGGTGGAGTTACCGTTACGACGAGCGAGCCCAAAATCGTGGTTGGAGAATGGATTATTTCTTGGTTTCTAACTCAATTCAAGATGACGTTGCCGAGTCAAACATTCTTGGTGAGGTAACCGGCTCAGATCATGCTCCGATCCAATTAATTACTGATGGACTTAAGATTGATTAGAGGAGAATCGTTAAATGAATTTTGCGGCAATTGACTTTGAAACTGCTGCGGGTCAACGAGCCAGTGCTTGTTCGGTCGCATTAACGGTAGTAAGAAATAACGAAGTCGTTGATGAGTTTTACTCATTAATTAACCCCGAATGTGAGTTTAACTGGCGCAATATCAATGTTCATGGTATTCATGAAAAAGATGTAATTGACTCACCAACCTTTCCAGAGGTGTGGGATCAAATTAGCCCCCTCTTTGATAGAAATAAGCTGGTGATTGCCCACAACAATAATTTTGATAATAGTGTATTAAAAAAGAGTCTGGAAAGGTATGGTTTATCAAAACCACACTATCAGACTCTTGATACCGTTAAGACTTCCAAAAAGTTTTACCCTGGATTTGTTAACCATAAGTTAAACACGGTTAGCGAGAACTTAGGAATTGAATTAAAACACCATCATAATGCATTAGATGACAGCTTAGCGTGTGCTAACATCTTGATTTATGAATACCAGCAGTTTGGCAAAAACGCTGTTAAACCGTTCGTTAAGTTAATATAAAAAGACTGAGATATTTTCTCAGCCTTTTTTTACGTTCATTTTCATTTCAATAACATGATCGTTTTGATCACTAGTGATAAATCCTAATTTTTTGTACAATCGAAAAGCCCCTACATTGGACTTTAAGACCGTCAATCGCAATTCATTAAGGTGACTAAAAGTGGCCACCCAGTCAATTGCTTCCTGAATCAGATTGGTCCCAAGTCCAATGTCCTGATAATCAGCTAAAACGGCGACACCAAGTTCCCCAGCAGTCTCGTCAACCTGACTAACGCTCAAGACTCCAATTAATTTCGTCCCAGCAACTGCCACTAAAATGATGTTAGTCCCAGTGGCATTCACCGCGTCAATGGCATCTGCTTCGGTTTCAGCGGTCAATTGATCAATCTGAACATCCGTCGTAAAGTTACTAGATTCTTGACTTAATCGTTTCATTAGCTCGATTAGTGCTTCGGAATCGTCCGATTTAGCAGCACGAATCGTAATTTCTTCATTATCCTTTGCCAAGCACTAAGTCTCCTGACTTTAAAATTGAATCAAAATGCTGTCCCTTAGCAGTCATTTCAATTGTCCGATCGTTATCCCCCAGATCATCATTTCTAGTAAATCTGATTCTCAAATACTGGTCGGGAAGTTCGTCCTCCGCAAATTTGGACCATTCAACGACGCTGACTCCATCACCGTTAAAATATTCATTCAGACCTAATTCGTCGGATCCTCCCTCTTCAAGACGATAAACGTCCATGTGATAAAGGGGCAACCGTCCATTTTTGTATTCCCGAATAATGGTAAAAGTCGGACTTTTGATGTTTCGCTTAATTCCGAGACCTTTCCCAAGTCCCTTTGTGAAGGTGGTTTTTCCCGCGCCAAGGTCGCCATCGAGTAAAATAACGTCTCCAGCTTTTAAATCCGGGGCGAGTTCTTCGCCTAATTTTTCAGTTTGATCGGGACTATCAACCTTAAATTTAATCAATTCAATCGCCTCAAATTAAAGTGCTTGAGTAGCCGTGATAATGGCTACCTTGTAAACATCTTCAGCATTGCATCCCCTCGACAAATCAGAAACTGGTTGATTCAATCCCTGAAGAATTGGACCAATGGCTTCAAATCCACCTAAACGTTGGGCAATCTTGTAACCAATGTTTCCTGACTGAAGCTCTGGAAAGACAAAAACGGTTGCCTGACCAGCAACGTTTGAACCCGGTGCCTTACTCTTTGCAACCGCGGGAACAACCGCAGCATCAAATTGGAGTTCCCCATCAATTGGAGTATCTGGATCTAACTTTTGGGCAATCTTGGTTGCACTTTGAACTTTATCGACTTCTGGTCCCTTAGCTGAACCCTTGGTTGAAAAACTAAGTAAGGCAACTTTGGGATCGATATCAAACAACCGGGCGGTATGTGCACTTTCAACGGCAACTTCACCAAGTTGTTGATCATCAAGTTCAATGTTAATGGCACAATCTGCAAACAAGTAACGTGTGTCACCCTTTTGCATGACAAAAGCACCACTAATCAACTTCACACCTGGTTTAGTTTTAATAATCTGAAGTGCTGGACGAACCGTATCACCAGTTGGGTGAGCTGCACCGGACACCATTCCGTCAACGGTTCCCATGTATACCATCATCGTGCCAAAATAATTCGGATCTTTCAACCATTGCTGAGCTGTTTTTTCATCCGTTTTGCCATTACGCCGTGCAACAAGTGATCTAACCATCTCGTTGAACGTGTCAGAATCAACGTTTTGGATATCAATGATGGTAATTCCGTCTAAATCATTTCCGTTTTCTTTAGCAACTTGTTTGATTTTTTGGGGATCACCCAATAACGTTGGTTCAACCAAATTATCTTTTTTAAGCCGACTAGTTGCTTCAATAATTCTTGGATCTTCCCCTTCAGGGAATACTAACTTAATGTTTTTATCGTTAATCTTTGCTTTCAAACTATCAAAAAGGTCCATAATTAACTCTCCTTATTAGTGGCAGTGACGTGTTCCGGTAATTTCCAGTTAATCGGCGTCTCACCCATGGCTTTTAGTGCTTCATTCGTCTTTGAAAACGGTTTTGAGCCAAAAAAGCCTCGATTCGCAGAAAGGGGACTTGGATGAGCCGACTGAATCACAATATTAGCGTCAGTATTAATCAACTTAATCTTATCCCTAGCGGCCCTTCCCCATAGGATGAAGACAACCGGTTCAGGACGCTTTGACAATTGTTCAATAGCATAATCAGTGAGTCTTTCCCATCCTTTGCCACGATGAGAAAAAGCCACTCCATCTTGAACGGTCAAAACGGAGTTTAATAACAATACCCCTTGTTCAGCCCAACTTTTTAGATAACCGTGATTAACTGGTTTAATGCCCAAATCACTTTGTAATTCCTTATAAATATTCTTTAAAGATGGTGGAACAGCTACGCCTGGCATTACCGAAAAGCTAAGACCATTGGCTTGATTAGGACCATGATATGGATCTTGTCCCAGAATAACGACTTTCACCTTACTAAAGGGAGTCCACTCAAATGCCTGAAAAATATGGTGCATTTCTGGATAAATCGTCTTGTTATTATACTCTTCAACCAAAAAACGCCTTAACTTTTGATAATATGGTTTCTCAAATTCTGGTTCCAAAATCGGCCACCAGTCGTTATGAATAAACGGTTTCACTATTAACACCTCCAATTTATTCTACCATAAAATGTGAATTTTTAGGCAAGCAAAAAGAGAGTGCTATTGCACTCTCTTTTAATTAATAATGTTTCATAACGCGATCAATTTGCCGTTGGGTATCACGTTGCTTTATGGTTTCACGTTTATCATATTCACGCTTCCCCTTAGCAACCCCAATCAGCACCTTAGCGTAGCCATGTCTTAAATAAACTTTTAAGGGAACAATGGTAATTCCCTTAGTCAAAGTCGCTTCACCAAGTTTTTTGATCTCTTTTTTATGCAACAACAACTTTCGATTACGCAATGGATCATGATTAAACTGGTTTCCTTGCGCATACTCACTGATGTGGACATTCATCAAATAAGCTTGTCCGTTTCTCACCTGCACGAATCCGTCCTTTAGATTCATACGGCGTTCTCTAACTGATTTAATCTCAGTTCCCGTTAGTGAGATGCCAGCTTCATAAGTATCAGAAATAAAGTAATCATGTCGGGCCTTTCGGTTAGTTGCCATTACGTTCTTTTCAGTTGGTTGATGCTTTTTTCTAGCCATGTTCCCATCCCCTATTTTTTGCGACTATTAGATGGTTTGGTTCTGATTTTAAACGAATGACCTTTTTTACCGTTCTTTCTACGATCTTGATTCTTATAACTCTGACGACGATTTTTCCCATCAGAATGTTTGCCACTGTGATGGTGCTTATCATTTTTATGTTCCTGTTTTGGGAGAAGTTCACTCAATGGAGCATCTTCTGGTTTAACGATCTCAAAGTCAACGGTCATCTGATCAACGTCGGCCGCAACACATTTAACCCGTAACGTTTGTCCAATCTTATAAGTTCTTCTGGTATTTCTACCAACAAGCGCCAAGTACTTTTCAACGTACTCATAGTAATCATCATTCATCTTGCTGATATGAATAAGACCTTCAACGGTGTTTGGAAGTTCAACGAACATTCCGAACTTCATCACTGAAGATACAACTGCATCGTATTCCTCACCAATATGTTGAGTCATGTACTCAGCCTTCATCATCGAATCAACGTCTCTTTCGGTGTCAACACCGCGACGCTCAGTTTCTGAACAGTGAACCGCAACTTCTCCAACCTGGTCAGCATAGGTTTGCTTGGTAACATCATTAATCCCATTATCTTCATAATAATGAACTAAACGATGGACAAACAAATCAGGATAACGTCGAATTGGTGAAGTGAAATGGGTGTAGTATTTGGCACCTAATCCAAAGTGTCCCACACACTTATCACTATATTTGGCCTGTTGTAAACTTCTAAGCATCATTACTGATACCATTGTTTCTTCAGGAAGTCCGTGTACTTTACTTAAAATGTTCTGTAAAGTCTTGGGAGTTAAATGATCGGGGTCAGCTTTTACTTCAATTCCAAAGGCAGTTAGGAATTCAAAGAAGTCCTTAACTCGCGTTGGATCTGGCGTCTCATGGACACGATAAATGAACGGAACTTTAAGTCGATAGTAAGTTTCAGCAACAGTTTCGTTTGCAGCCAACATGAATGATTCAATCATTCGTTCGGCTAAACCTCTCGTTCTAAGTTTAATATCAACGGGTTTACCTTCTTTGTTCATGATGATTTCTGCTTCGTCATCATCAAAGTCGATCGCCCCACGACGCTTTCTTTGCTTGTATAAAATTCGGTGTAACTCAGCCATGGTTTCAAACATTGGTACTAAATCATGGTATTCTTCTCTCGTTTTCTTATCATGTGATTCAAGAATATTATTGACAGCTGTATATGTCATTCGAGCTTTCGACTTCATAACACTCGGATGAATCCGCTTTTTGACAACTTTCCCTTGGGGATTAATTTCCATATCACAGCTTAAACATAACCGTAGTTGTCCCTCGTTTAACGAACAAATCCCGTTTGATAGACGGCGAGGCAGCATTGGAATAACTCGGTCGGTTAAATAAACTGAGGTTCCACGTTTATACGCCTCACGATCAAGTAGTGTTCCTTGTTTAACGTAGTGACTAACGTCAGCGATGTGGACCCCTAAATGATAATTGCCATTTGGTAACTTCCATGCCGTGACGGCATCATCCAAATCTTTGGATGATTCTCCATCAATGGTAACTAACGTCTGATCGGTAATATCTTCTCGTCCTTTGGTTTCCTCAGGCAAAACATGGTCCGGAATAGCATCTGCTTCTTCTAGAACATCTTCTGGAAATTGGGAAGGAACATCATGAGCATAGACAACCTGTAAAATATCAATTCCAGGGTCATCAACACTTCCAATTACTTGTTTCACAATTCCAACCATGTAATCTGGATGCTCGTTACTTGGATATTCCGTAATATCAGCAGTAACCACTTCTCCTGGAGTAGGATGAAGACCAGCATCTACCACGTAGAACTTGAATCCTGCTAATTTTTTGTCTTTTAAAACAACCTGACCAAGATAACCATGATCATCATCAGTCTTACGAAATTCACCAACCACATGAGTGTAATGGTGTTCTAAAATACTAACCACTTTAGCTTGTGGTCCCCGATCAGAATCTTTTTCACCTGGCTTAGTAATCTGAATCTCAACCTTATCCAGGTTCATCGCATGCATCGTTTCATCAGGTGCGATAAAGGCATCAGGTAATTCATCATCATATCTAACAAAGCCAAATCCCTTTGGATTAGAGTGGAAAATCCCCTCTAGCTTCAACTCACTTGGATTAACCTTAAAATCACCGTTTTCAGTAACCACAACGGCACGGTCTCGTTCCAGTGAAGCGAGCTCTGAAACGATTAATTTGAAAGCTGATGATCCATGATAATTCAAATCATCAGCTAATTTTTCGACACTATAACTTTGATCAGGATGTGATTGTAACTCCTGCTCAATTTCATTTTTTAACTTATTATCTTGCAATATATTTTCCTCTACAATCCAATTGACTTATACGTCAATTATAAATCTCATTCTTTAATAAACGCTAGTAATCCGCTTTAAATGCAAAAACCCCCTGTTTAACAGGAGGTTTTTTATTAATGTGATGAAATCCACATTAGAATTAATGCGATACCAAAGAAAAAGATTCCTAGTACCACAGTCACTTTTTGCATAAATGCCTCAAAGCCCCTCGGCTTGGACTCAGAGGAAGAATCGTTTGCACCACCAGAGAGTGATGACATTGCATCATTATTTTTAGAAGGTTGCATTAAAACTGCACCAATAATGAGAATACTAACGATCCATAATAATATCATCAAAAGATTATTCAAAAAAATGCCTCCTACCCATCAGCTAAACAGGCTTATCAATACTTTAATTAGTTTAGCATAAACTAGGAGTTATTTCCAGTCCATCATTATTTCTCAGTTCGATTGGTCCTAATAAACAAAATCGAACTGAACAGCAAAATTACCATTCCAATCAGTGAAAGAAGTTCGCTGGTGCGTTCCCCGGTTTGAGGTAACCTTTTAGTAGGTTGGCGATTCGTATGGGTTCTGTTTACCCCATGTTTACTTCTTCTCACGTGAACCGTTGCAATTGAATCGTGGTTCGCATCTAGGTACGGAGCGTGATTAGTGAAATTACGTCGATTATACTTGCTCATTCCGTTTTCATTTGGCATTTGAACAGGATGACGCCCAGATCTTTTTTTACCACGTAATAACATTGGATTCATCCCATTTTCAAGTACCTTCTTCGTGGGTTCATACTGATCTTTCTGCTTCTTACTACTCTGACTGATACGTTTTGCCATTGGCTCACTGTGATTACCAACTATTTTTTTATCTGGGGCGATTCTACCTGATTCATGAGGTCGTTTATCTGGCAGATCTTGAGAATGAGCGGGTTTTTTGGTCGGTTCAGCTGGTACGATTGGTTTACGATTATCAGCCGGTTCAACTGGACGATCGTGCTTATGATCATTGGATGGAACTGTTCCACCAGAATCTGGATGATCGTTACTTGGAATTGGTTTAATCGGAATGTGAGGTGACGGAATCGGCAAATCTTCGTCTTTATTGTAGTTAAAAACGACCACGTCACTTCCCACATAGATTGGTGGAATACTTTTATCTAAATGAAACCCAGGAATTAGTGGCGCCTTGATATCAGCTCGATTTTTGACGTTCACTCTGGCAATGTCAAAGGCATACGATGAATCCTTTTCTCCGTCCTTATTTACCCAATGTTTATGAGCAGTAATGGTGTATTCGCTTGCCCTCACATTTGGAGTAAAAATCCTCAATGATAATCCAACTGTAATTGCAATTAATGCTAAAAATAATGAAAATTGTTTTGTAATATTCATGTTTCTCCTCCTCTTTCTGTGATTAAATACGAGGAAGGTTTACGAACTCACGAAATTTATGTATAAAAAAACACCTTCATAACGAAGGTGTTTTTAAATCAATTATTTTTTGATGATTGCTTCTTTTGCTTCTGGACTCAAGTTGTAGAATGAGTTAATTCCCTTGTACACAGCAACTGATCCTAATTGATCTTCAATTCTCATCAATTGATTGTACTTAGCAATTCTTTCACCACGACTCATTGAACCAGTCTTGATTTGACCAGTGTTTAAAGCAACAACTAAGTCTGAAATAGTGGTATCTTCAGTTTCACCAGAACGGTGAGAAATAATTGCAGTGTAACTAGCTTCCTTAGCCATGTTAACGGCATTAACAGTTTCAGTTAAAGTACCGATTTGGTTAAGCTTAATCAAGATTGAGTTAGCAACGTTCATCTTGATACCCTTTGACAAGTACTCAGTGTTAGTAACGAACAAATCATCACCAACGATTTGAACTTTCTTACCTAAGCGCTTAGTAGCCATTTGCCAATCTTCCCATTCGTTTTCATCTAGTGGATCTTCGATTGAAATGATTGGGTATTTTTCAACGATGCTGTCAAGCAAAGTGATGAATTCATCAGCATTGTATGATTTACCGTCACCAACCAAGTTGTACTTCTTAGTGTCGGCATTGTAGAATTCTGAAGCGGCACAGTCAAAGGCAATTGAAATGTCCTTACCTGGCTTGTATCCAGCACGCTTGATTGCTTCAACTAAGATTTCAAATGGCTCTTCGTTATTCTTCAAATCAGGTGCAAATCCACCTTCATCACCAACAGCAGTTGAGTATCCACGTTCTGCTAAGATTGCTTTCAAGTTATGGAATGTTTCTGATCCCATTCGAACAGCTTCTCTAAATGATTTTGCACCAATTGGCATAATCATGAATTCTTGGAAATCAACCTTGTTGTTAGCATGCTTACCACCATTGATAACGTTCATCATTGGAGTTGGAAGAACATGTGCATCGAAACCACCTAAGTAGTTATATAATGGAACGCCAAGTTCGTCAGCTGCAGCTCTAGCAGCAGCAATTGAAACGGCTAAGATTGCGTTAGCACCTAACTTAGCCTTATTTGGAGTGCCATCAAGTTTGATCATAGCTTGGTCAATACCTAATTGATCAGTTACATCGAAACCAACGATTTGTTTGGCAATAATGTTATTAACGTTGCTAACAGCTTTAGTAACACCCTTACCCATATATCTATTTTTGTCTCCGTCACGAAGTTCTACGGCTTCGTGTTCACCAGTTGAGGCACCAGATGGGACGATTCCACGGCCCATTGCACCGTCTTCTGTGTAAACTTCAGCTTCAACAGTTGGATTTCCACGTGAATCCAATACTTCGCGAGCATAAATATCAGAAATAATTGACATGTTATCTCTCCTTAGTGAATTTGTTACCTATATTTAAAGGTCAACTTAATTCTATTAGTTTAGGCTTTAACTTGCAATCATAATAACTAATTATTTTGCAAATCTTGGTAATTCGCAAGCTCCAAAAATTCCTTTGGTTCAAGACTACTTTTACCGGCTAAAATCCCGTCAATATCAATTTGTTTCATAAGCGAGATGATGTTATTTGGGTCCACACTTCCACCATATAAGATTCGAATCTGGTTAGCAATATCATCCGAGTAAATGTCAGCTAAAGTTTGTCTAATTAGGTAACATCCCTCTTCCGCTTCGGTAGTTGAAGCACTATGACCTGTCCCGATTGCCCAACTTGGTTCATAGGCAATAACGACCTTTAAAGCGTCTTTTTCGGAAACACCCTTTAAACCAGCGGTAACCTGGTTAACTACCCAGTGGATTCGATCACCAGTCTCAAGTCGTCCCATCGTTTCATCACAACATAATATCGGCTTCATATTGTTATTTAAAACCGCATGAACCTTCTTATTAATGATGTCATTAGTCTCGTTAAAGTAACGACGTCTTTCAGAATGACCAACGATCACGTACGGGATTCCCATCTGACTGAGAGCTTTAGGACTAACTTCCCCAGTATAAGCACCCTCATTTTTGTAAAAGCAATTTTCAGCTGTTACGTGCAATGGACTCGATCCGTTGGCTTTAAGCATTGATTCAAGAAACAACGGTGAAGCTGCAAGAGCCGTTTCAACGTTTTTAGGATCTGGTATTTTATCTTTGATATCAATCACAAATTGAACTGCTTCATCTAAAGACAAGTTCATTTTCCAGTTCCCACCAATAAAGGGAATACGCATGATACTTCTCCTCTCATAATTCATCTTTACCTACATTTTAGCCGAAAGAGAAGCAATAAGCTAGAAAATTGATACAAACAAAAAAGTCACCGATTAAATCGGTGACTTTTAAATTACTTTTTATCAGAAATTGATGCAATCCCTGGAAGAGTCTTACCTTCAAGATATTCAAGCGAAGCTCCCCCACCAGTTGAGATATGGGTAAGCTTATCAGCCACACCTAATTCCTTAACAGCAGCGGTTGAGTCTCCACCACCAACGATGGTAGTAGCATCAGTTAATGTACCCAAGAATTTACCAATTGCCAAGGTTCCCTTAGCAAACTTAGGAAATTCAAAAACACCCATTGGTCCGTTCCAAACAACGGTCTTGGCGTCCTTTAAAACGTCTTCGAATAATTTAATACTCTTAGGACCAATGTCAAGACCCATCATGCCGTCTGGAATTCCACCATCAACGACTTCAGCCTTTGCATCATTTGAAAACTTGTCGGCTACTACTGAGTCAACAGGTAAGACGATCTTGTCGCCACCTTTTTTAAGGATATCTTTAGCAACATCAATCTTATCTTTTTCAACAAGTGAATTACCAACTGGGATTCCCTTAGCGGCATAGAATGTATAGGTCATTCCACCACCGATAATAATCTTATCAGCCTTGTCCAACAAGTGATCGATCACACCAATTTTGTCAGAAACTTTAGCACCACCAAGAATTGCGATAAATGGATGCTTTGGATTATCAACAGCGTTACCTAAAAACTTAATTTCTTTTTCCATTAAGTATCCGGCAGCAACTGGCTTACCAGCCTTTTCCATTGCTTTAGCGATCCCAACGTTTGAAGCATGTTCTCTATGAGCAGTTCCAAACGCATCATTAATGAATTCATCACCAAGTGAAGCCCAGTATTCCCCTAACTTAGGGTCATTACCAGATTCACGTTTAACATTCTTACCATTAACAACATCTTCATAACGAGTATTTTGTACCAAAAGGACTTGGCCGTCAGACATGTTATCAATTGCCTCTTCAAGCTGCGGACCTTCAGTAACAGGAACAAATGTAACTGGTTTGCCAAGCAATTCAGCTAATTTTTCTGCAACTGGGCGAAGTGATAAACCAGGTTTATCATCTTCTGTTTTAATTCTGCCTAAATGAGAGAATAAGATTGCTTTACCACCATGATCAATTACGTACTTGATTGTTGGAAGAGCAGCAACGATTCTGTTGTCATCACCAATTTTACCGTCCTTAATTGGAACGTTAAAATCAACACGCATCAGAACTTTTTTACCTTGAACATCTAAATCATCAACGATTACTTTTGCCATCGTGATTGCCTCCAGTGTTAGTTATATTTTATAAAGGAAAAGACGGAAGAGATTTCCCTCCTCCGCCTTTTCAAAGTTGCAATCTAAAATTATAGAGTAGCAAATTTCAACAAGGTACGAACCATGTTGCAAGTGAAGCCCCATTCGTTATCGTACCAAGCAACAGTTTTAACTAATTGAGTGTCACCACTTTGGGTGATTTCAGTTTGACCTGGATCAAATACTGATCCGTGTGAGTCATCGATAACGTCGGTTGAAACCATGTAGTCATCAGCGTAACCAAAGGCATCGTTTGCATGACTCTTCATAGCATCGTTAACTTCTTCAGCAGTAACGTTCTTGTCTAAGACAGCTACTAATTCAGTTAATGAACCATCAGCTACGGCAACACGTTGTGCGTGACCTTTAAGGACACCATCAAGTTCTGGAATAACCAAACCGATAGCTTTAGCAGCACCACTTGAGTGAGGTACAGTGTTAATAGCTGCAGCACGGTTGTTTTGTAACTTAGCGCTACGTGGACCATCTTGAAGTGCTTGTGAAGCAGTGTAAGCATGGACAGTAGTCATAGTACCTAACTTAACGCCAAAGTCTTTGTTCAACCAGTAAGCCATAGGTGCTAAACAACTAGTGGTACATGAACCAGCAGAAACGATCTTGTCTTCTGAAGTCAAATCATCCATGTTAACACCGGGAACAACAGTAGTCATTTGACCAGCAGGTGCTGAAATCAAGACACGCTTTGCACCAGCGTCAAGGTGAGCTTGTGCTTTTTCTTTTGATGTGTAGAAGCCGGTACATTCAAGTACGAAGTCAACACCATCATTTTTAACCCAAGGAATGTTCTTTGCGTCACGTTCTGCATAAACTGGGATACGAGTACCGTTAACGATAATTGCATCTTCAGTAGCTGAAACGTCACCGTCAAAGCGACCATGAACTGAGTCATATTTTAGTAGGTAAGCTAACATTGAAGGGGTAGTTAAATCATTAATTGCTACAACTTCGATATCACTTGAATTCAATTCAAGGATACGTCTGAATGCTAGACGACCAATTCTTCCGAAACCATTAAGACCAATTTTTGTAGTCATAATATGCTTCCTCCTTTTGGAATAATCAAATTTTAATACATTCACATCTTAACACTTTTGCCAAATCATGTCAGTGATTAAAAACACCAAATGACAAGCTACAAGCGATAAAATTGTGACAATGAATTCGAAATTCATTACCAGAAATAGTATAGCAAAAACAAACCCCATTTGTAATTAAAAACCATTATTATCTTGAGTTTTTTCCTCTAATCTACTATATTTAATATTGTGTTGCGCGTGTAGTGTAATGGATAGCACGTAAGATTCCGGTTCTTGAGATGACGGTTCGATTCCGTCCATGCGCATAAAGCAGTGAGAGAGTCTCGCTCACTGCTTTTAATTTCTTTCAATTGACCATTACCGTTATAATAGAGGTTAAGTCGAACTGTAGGAACTTATATATGAAATTAAACGCAAACCTTAAAAAATATCGAAAACAAAATCAATTAACTCAAGCAGAAGTTGCCAATAAAATTAACGTTTCAAGAAAAACCATTTCAGCGTGGGAAAATGGTAGAAGTAAACCTGATCAAAATGCGATAAGCAACCTTGCTACCCTTTATCAAGTTCCAGTCAGTAACCTGACCGGTCACAACCCTGAAAATAACCACAAACCAAAATTAAGTTTTAGACAAAAGATGATCCGTATAAAACGGTATGGTTATATCTCAAAGTATGCTTACTTTTTTGAGCTGGTCTTACTCGTAATTGGGATAATATTATTTATTTTGCCCTTTAATTTACGTGACCTTTGGTTAATCCCCCTCTTCGTGATTGACATTTGCATCATTATTCTCTATGAGAAGAACTGGAAAACCATTACACAAGACAAACCTTTAATGAAAAAGGTCGAGATTTTATCTCCGATATTATGGGTAGTAATCTTTATAATTGGTTGTGTTATCAATCTTGATGCCATGCTTAGTCATGATTTAATGATGAAAGTCGGAACCATTATTGGTATAATTATGTTTTCATTTACATTAAGTATTGGCTTGATTCTTGGAATCTTGTTTCCGTTAAAGCGGATGACGGTTAAGCGTTCGTCTAAAAATTAATTAGACAGTTCCGGCTAACAAGGGCTGTTCTGTAAGCAATGTAACCCATAATGTAACCGTTAAATAGACAAATTTATTAATATTTTATTGAGACTAGCCATACATAGCTAGCCTTTTGTGTGCGAACAACTTAAGATAGTTAATGGAGTTTGGTTAGCAGAAATAATCAATTTAATAAGCAATTGAAAAGGAGAGGATACTATGTGTGGATTTACTGGTTATATTAACCAAAATAATATCCCGAAGGATACTATCAAAAGCATGGCTAAAAGAATTAAACACCGTGGACCAGATGATGATGGTTTCTTCCAAAATGATGAAATCTCAATGGGTTTTCGTCGTTTATCAATCATTGACTTAGCCAATGGTCATCAACCAATGTTTGGTGATAATGATACCGACGTTTTAACCTTTAATGGTGAGATTTATAATTATAAAGATTTACAAAAAGAATTAATTGCAGTAGGTCAAAAATTTGATACTGACTGTGATTCAGAAGTTTTAATTCGTGGATACGAAGCATGGGGTCCGAAAAAATTACTTTCAAAGCTTCGCGGAATGTTTGCATTTACAATCTACGATTCAAAGAAACACCAGGTCTTCGGAGCTCGAGACCACTTTGGTATCAAACCACTCTACTACTATGATGATGGAACGAATTTCATGTGGGGATCTGAGATCAAAGCCTTCTTAGCAAACCCTAATTTTAAAAAGGAACTGAATACCAAATTATTACCAGTTCACTTAAGTTTTGAATTCATCCCATCAGCAGAAACAATGTTTAAAAACGTTTATAAGGTGATGCCAGGACAGTATTTCATCTATAAAGATGGTAAAACTACCACTGACACATACTACAAGTACAACTACGATCACATTGATAATTCGCAAACCATTGATGGGGACGCTAAAAAGATCGAAGGATTAGTTGATGACAGTGTTAAGGCGCACATGGCGTCTGACGTTCCTTTGGGTAGTTTTCTATCAAGTGGTGTCGATTCCAGTTATGTGCTAAATGAAGCCGCTAAGATTAAACCTATGCAATCATTTTCACTTGGGTTTAACGGTTCTAAGTACAGTGAATTAAAATGGTCAACTAAGTTTGCAAAAGAAATTGGACAAAAGAACACGGCCACCACAATTGATGGTGAGGATTACTTCGATTTCCTTCCTACTATGATGTACTACATGGACGAACCACTGTCTAATCCTTCTGCTCCACAACTTTACTACCTGTCACATAGTGCTAGAAAAGACCTAATTGTTTCATTATCCGGTGAAGGTGCTGATGAATTCTTTGGCGGATACAATACGTACCTTGAAGCTTTTACCTTTGAGAAGTACCAAAAGATGGTACCAAAGTTTGTTAGAACCGCTCTCGGTAAAATCGCCTCATCACTCCCACGTTTTCACGGTCGTCGTTTCTTAATCCGTGGTGCTCAACCGTTGTATGAACGATACTATCGGGTTAACTACGTGTTTGACGAACACGATCGTGAGCGCGTCTTAAAAGATAAATCACTTAACTTCGATACTGGTCAGTACACTAAGCATATCTTTGATGAAGTGGCTGGCAAGGACGAAGTAACGCAGGAACAGTACTTTGACATTAACACCTGGTTACCCTTTGATATCCTGCAAAAGGCTGACCGGATGAGCATGGCTAACAGTCTTGAAGTTCGAACTCCACTAGTTGACAAAGACGTAGCAGAATTCGCCAAAACGATGCCAACTAAAACTCGAATTTCATTTGATAAAGACGGCAATCCAATCACTAAGGTGGCCTTTCGAAAGGCGGCTTCCTCGCAAGTACCAAAGATCGTTGCCGACAAAGAAAAGCTAGGTTTCCCATCCCCAATCGCACAATGGATCAAAGAACCCAAATACCATGATAAAATCGAAACAGCATTTCATTCCGATATTGCCCAAAAGTTCTTTAATGTGGATGAATTAGACCGCATCCTGAAAGAACACATGGAAGGTAAATCCAGCATGCAAAAGATCTTTACCATCTACACTTTCATTCTTTGGTATGGTGTTTACTTCCCAGAAGACACCAAGATGAACTACAATAAAGAAGTTGATTTACACAAATACTCACGTGAATCAATCGCATAATTATCATCAAGCAAAGTTTTTGACCTTTATTGACCTTTAATGTAGAATGACTTTTATAACTTGATATAATTTGAAATTATCAAAGGAGGAGTATGGATATGAATTTAGTTCCAACTGTCATCGAAAACTCACCACAAGGTGAACGTGCATATGACATTTACTCACGTCTTCTAAAAGACCGAATCATTATGTTATCCGGTGAAATCCAGGATGATATGGCTAACGCAATTATTGCTCAACTATTGTTCTTGGATGCTCAAGACTCTGACAAAGATATCTACTTGTACATCAACTCACCAGGTGGTGTTATCACTTCTGGAATGGCAATCTACGATACGATGAACTTCATCCACGCCGATGTTCAAACCATCGTGATGGGGATGGCAGCATCAATGGCCAGTGTCTTGGCTTCATCTGGTGCCAAAGGGAAGCGCTTTGCATTGCCACATGCTCAAATCATGATTCACCAACCATCTGGTGGTGCTCAAGGTCAACAAACTGAAATCGAAATCGCCGCAAAAGAAATTTTGCGTGCCCGTAAGATGATTAATGAATTACTTGCCGAAAATTCCGGTCAACCCCTTGAAAGAGTTAACCGTGATACTGAACGAGACAATTATCTTACCGCTGACGAAGCAGTTGATTACGGTTTGATTGACGGTATCATGAAAAACAGTTCTGACAAAAAATAATTAGTTCCTGTTTATAACAAAAGCAGCAATTAGAATTATTCTAATTGCTGCTTTTTTGTTCGTTTCATTAGGCATTATCGGAACGTAATTGAGTTGCAAATTCATTAATTTTACGTAACCGATGATTGACTCCAGACTTAGAAATCGGTCCTCCTGGAACCAAATCACCTAACTCCTTTAAACTCACTTCTTGATGCTTCATGCGAACCTCGGCAACGTCTCGAAGCTTTGGTGGCAACTTTTTCAGCCCCACGGTTTCCTTTATAAACTGAATGTTTTCAATTTGCCTAGTTGATGCATTGGCTACCTTGTTCATATTGGCATTTTCACAGTTTACAAGTCGGTTAACGGAATTCCGCATGTCTCTAACAATTCGAATGTCCTCGAATTTTAACATAGAATTAGTGGCCCCAATTAGTTGCAGAAAATCCGCAATCTTTTCAGCTTCTTTCAGATACGCAATACACCCGCTTCGTCTCGTAGTAGTTTTAGCGCCCAAATGATAACGATTCATCATCTCCGCAATCATTTCGTTATGATTCTCATACGTTGAATAAATTTCAAGGTGATACCGAGATGTTTCTGGATTATTAACGGATCCCCCCGCTAGGAATGCACCACGTAAGTAAGAACGAACCTGCCCATCATCTTTAAGTAACTCTAATGGCACCCGTTCAATAATCTTGTTTCCATCCAAAATGCCCAAATCATCCAAGATTGCTCTTACATGATGATTCAAACGCACCACGTATAGATTGTTCTTTTTTAGTTTCATCTTTTTTCGAACCAGAACTTCTCCTTCAACGTGATAAAACTGAAGTAAAAGTTGATACAGTCGTCTAGCAATTGCTGGATTTTCGGACTGAACATCTAACACCAGGTGTTTTTCGGATATTTTAAGTGTTCCATTCATTCGAATTAATGCCATCAGTTCTGCTTTTGCGTTAGCTCGATGGACTTCTAGGTTAGTTAATTCTTTTTTGACGTCACTAGCATATGACATCTAATCATCCCCTACTGGCGAATTTTAGGTTGCCCTAATAAACGAATCAGTTCGTCGGACACTAGTAGTCCATTATGAAAAGCTCCGTGGTCTCTTAATTCAAGAAAATCAGAAGAGATTACCCGACAACCTTGTTTCTTTAAACCCTTAAAATCAGATTTCACTGGTTGAGCTTCATCACCCCAGCGTTGATGATCAATATAACTCGCTGGAACTTTTTTATTGTTAACCAAAACGGTATCGATAAAATTAGTTTTCAAATGACGATTTAAAACCCGGACATGATCAGCGTCAGTGAAATTATCGGTTTCACCCTTCTGAGTCATGATATTACAAATATAAACAACTTCCGCGTCGGTCTCAGTAACCGCTTTGCCAACATTATCAACCATCAGGTTGGGTAAGATACTGGTAAACAAGCTTCCCGGTCCCAAAACAATTTGGTCAGCGTTCATGATCGCATTGATCACACTTGGAACTGCCTCTGGCTTCTTATTGCCATCAGTAGATTCAACCCACACTTTTTTAATCATTTTGTCAGAATTGGTAATTTCAGATTCTCCAGACATGGTCGTCCCGTCGGAAAACTCAGCGTGTAGTTCTAAACTTTCATCACACACCGGATACACATGCCCGTCGACCTTCATAATGTCGGTCAACTTTTGGATGGCATCAAAAAAGCCGCCGCTCATTTCAGAAAGCGCCGCAATTACTAAATTGCCAATGGCATGCCCAGCAAGAAACTTGTCGGAAGATTCAAAGCGATACTGAAAGATATCCAAATCAATCTGAGGCAACGTCGAAAGTGCCACTATAACATTGCGAATATCTCCCGGTGGCAAAACATTAATGTAGTTTCTAAGGATCCCTGATGACCCCCCATCATCAGCCACCGTGACAACAGCGGTAATATCAACATCACGCTTTTTCAAACTTTTTAAAATTACAGGTAAACCGGTTCCTCCTCCAATTACAACCATTTTAGGACGTCCGATTCTTTTACCTACTTTATCAATCATTTATTTAACCCCTTTGTGACGGTTAATGTCTCTATGGGTAACATTAACTGGATATCCAAGTTGATCCTTGATATCCTTAGCCAATCGTTCAACCATTGCAACCGAACGATGTTGACCGCCAGTACAACCGATTGCCATGGTGACAGTCGATTTTCCTTCTTTTTTAAATTTAGGTAACGTAAATTTAACGAGGTCAAAGACTTTTTCATAAAATTCATTAGCTTCATCTTGGTTCATAACGTAGTCATAAACATCTTGATCTTTTCCAGTCTTACTTCTTAACTTAACCACATAAAATGGATTCTTTAAAAAACGCACATCCAAAATAATGTCAGCATCGATTGGAAGCCCATATTTAAATCCAAATGACATTAATTCAACGTGAAATGGCTCTGAATGAGAGAGCTTAAACTTATGAATGATTTCCTCACGTAATTCCTGTGGGGTCAAATCACTTGTATTAATAACAAGATCAGCAGAGTCTTTGACCCTTTTCATTAATTTTCGTTCTTTTTCAATTCCATCAACTACCCGCCCTTTTCGTGCTAAGGGATGGGTTCTCCGGCTTTCTTTATATCGAGACACTAATTTTTCGTCAGAGGCATCGAGAAAAATCACCTGATCCTCAGTGTCTTTGTCGTTAGACATATTAACCAAGGTATCAACAATTTCGTGGTATGAGGCTGGAGCCCTTAAATCAATTACTAAAGCAACCTTCTTAATTTCACTAGAAGTGTGAACCAATTCCATGAACTTCGGAATTAAAGAAGGTGGGATATTATCAACGCAAAAGTATCCTAAATCTTCACATGTTTGCATGGCCAGTGTCTTACCTGCTCCACTCATGCCCGTGATAATCACAAATTGTTCGTTATCTGCCATTTTGATACCTCCAAACTCTTATAAGTATAACATACCGGGTGTGTCATTTATATAGTCTCAAGATGATTCAAAAAGAGAGTTAACGAATACTCATTAAACTCCCTTTTGTTTCTCAATGTATTGATTAACTGTATCTGGTTGAACCCCAGGAAAAGCATCCTCAAGGCTCTGATTTTCATACTCTTTTTTTAGTTGCCCACCGCGCTGAATTCCAAAATTCATTAATGAGCGATTCTCAGCATATTTCATTAGTTTTGCGGATGGTGTCAAGTTTGGATTATCAACCTTATTTCTAGCGGCCTCATTAGCTTGAACTAGCTCTGGTTTTAAATCATTAGGAGCATGTTCAATTAATTCATCAAGCTGATCCAAGACCCGATAAGTCTTACTCTGTAAAGATGGTGGTAACGGAGCAGTTGGATGTTGTAAAGCGACCCGATTATTTTGATCTTTTGCTTCATTTAAACTTTCGTCAGTCCATTTCTGAGGATTAACGATCCCGTCAACTATTATAAGATGGATGAAATTTAAAGTTTTTAAATTAATCTCTAAAAAGTCAAATGGATCAAGATCAAGGGTCCGAAGTTCAAGATAGTCGAATCCCTCTTCCTTAACAGAATTAATCCCATCTTTAGCCTTTAAACGCACCGGACCATAAAACTCGCTCTCGGAAAATAATTTGTGGGAATTAACCTCATGCTGCAAATTGTTTACGTATTGACTCAAACTAGCGTAAGAAACATGGATATTATCCAAGTTTTCGTATCCGTATTGACTGGAACGTAAAGAACGGACTGGGACAATCTTTTTTTCAGCACCGAATAAGTGATCTTCTGGATTTTCTGATAGCGGGCTGGCCCCAAAAAGGTACGTTAAAAGCCAACGATATCCTACCAATTGTTGAGCAATTTGAAACAACAGCTCTGACTGTGCCCTTTTCCGACTATCAATGGAATAATTTCGTTGAAAAATCTCAATAATTTGAGCACTGGGTGAATAGTTAAAATGAATGCCACACATGATTTGACGAAAAATTCCGTAGCGTCTCACGAGCCATTTGCGATAATCATCCATCCAAAAACGCTTAAACGTCTTTCTTACAAAATTAACATCATCTTCATCAAGTTTGGGTGGCATCGACATCGGCCAAATAATCTCACTTGGTTCTAGTGTTCCATGAAGAATAGACTGAAGTGATCGCATTTGTAGGAGCACTCCTTTGGTGGTCGTGTGTTTATCCGTAACTAATTCTTCCATACACTCAGCAAAGTCAGTCTGAAAGTGTGTTTTCCCTCGTCGATCACCTAGTTCACGTCTGTGAGCATAGCGAGAGAGACTGTCACGATTCAGATCAACCCGTTCCTCCTCGATCTCGATGCCAAACGAACCAGCAAAAAGTTCGTTTGGTGAGTTAACAAATTTTGCTTTGCTTCCCATTTTCATCCCTCCAAACCTGTTGATAATTTCACGAGTAGTTGATAGGTGAAATTTCCAATAGTTTACACCGCTCACGTGACACGTCAATAGGATTTACTAAACTAATTTCATTTCCGTCCCGATTACTACTTTTGACATTGATAAAATTTGGAATTTGAAGAAATAAAAACACATTTCGACTGCAAAAGGATCACTTTTGTGGCAAAATGAAACTGTATATATTAGGAGGGAATTGAGATCATGATTGAAAAATATTTAATTGGAACTTACACCATTAATGCTAGCCAGGGGATCTACCAAATCGAGTTAGATACCGACAAAAAAAGATTACAAAACACTCAATTAGTAGCCGAGATTGGTAGTCCTACATATCTTGCTGAGTCAAAAGCCCACAAGATCTACGCCGTTGATCGTAATATGGACGAACCAGAACTCCGTGGTGGAGTGGCAACTTTCGATGGTAAAACCATCCCAGCTAAAGAAATGCAGGAATGCATCGAAAAAGGTACTTCAGCCGCCTTTGTTTCCATTGACGAAAGACGCCAATTTGTCTTTACCGCCAACTACCACATGGGACACGCCAGCGTTTACAAAATCCAAGAAGATGGCACTTTAAAGCTTACCGATCGTGCCCAAGATAATGGAATTCCTGGGCCACTTCCTGAGCAGGCCGACGGACCACACCCTCATTATGCCAATCTAACTCCTGATAATCGACTGGTAGTGTGTGACCTTGGTCTTGACCGCGTCTACCTCTATGATGTTTCTGATCAAGGTAAATTAAACTTAGTCAGCGAAGTCAACGCTCACCCTGGCTTTGGACCACGAAACATTACTTTTGTTCCAGGAACTGGCAAGGGTTACCTTGTTGGTGAACTAAGCAGTAAAGTTGCTGTGATTGACTACAACGAAGAGGCTGGATTATTCACGGTTCAACAAATTGTTTCAACCATTCCTGACGATTGGGAAAGTCACAACGGTGCTGCTGGAATCAAAGTTTCAAAGGACAACCGCTTTGTCTATGTCTCAAACCGTGGTAACGATTCAATTGCGGTATTTAAGATTAAACCAAATGGTGATTTAAAACGAATTCAATTGATTTCAAGTGAAGGTGAGTTCCCTCGCGACTTTAACTTTAGTGCCGATGAATCAATGTTTATCGTTGCTAACCAAAACAGTGACAATGCTACTCTTTACTCACGAGACGCCGATACCGGAAAATTAACTTTGATTCAAAAAGATTTCGAAGTTCCTGAAGGTACCTGTGTGGTTCGACGTAAAAACGTTGACTAATAATTTGTCATTAAAAAACATTTTATTAATTTATGAAGTGCTCTGTAATTTTTAGACATTAATAGGCTCCAAAATGGTTAGGTAAAAACTAACTGATTTGGAGCTTTTTATTATGACTAAATATTTTTTTAACATTAAAGCAAACATTTCAGGTAAGAAAAAAAGACTCACACAGATTAAATATCGGTATGAGTCCTTGAAAGTATGAATTTATAAAAAGGCTAACACCCAAAATGGATGTTAGCCTTTAAACTTATTAATCTCGCTTAATCTTTAAATCACAAATTGACTTACTTGGTTTCTTTTCGGTCTTTAAACCATTTTCCTAAGCCAAAGAAGCTGAGAAGTGACAGAAGCATGGTTCCGATCAGGCTTAAGAAGCTATCAGAACTTTGACCAGTTTGTGGTAACGTCGTCTTCTTTTCAGACTT